>JAFAFD010000449.1 GCA_023423675.1 Pseudomonadota bacterium
ATACCCATGATCAGCTGCACGCCGGCCACGTGCGCGTAGTCCACCTGCAGGTTGAAGTCCGAGCGCATGAAGCTGGTGAACGACAGGAACACGAAGGCGAACGAAGCGATCATGCGCATGTCGAAGCGCGAGGCGTACTTGCCCACGAACGGCGTCATGATCACCGGCAGGATGCCGATCGGCGCCGTTGCCAGGCCCGCCCAGATGGCGGTGTAGCCCATGTCACGCTGCAGCCACTGCGGGATCAGCAGCGACACGCTGAAGAACGCCGCATAGGCCACCACCATCGCCAGCGTACCGGCGCGGAAATTACGGTGACGGAACAGCTTCAGGTCGACGATCGGATCCTTGTCGGTCAGTTCCCAGATCAGGAACACCGCCAGCGCCACCACGGCCACGCAGGCCAGCACCACGATCTTGGTCGAGGAGAACCAGTCTTCGTCGTTGCCCAGGTCGAGCACGAGTTGCAGCGCGCCCACGCCGATCACCAGGGTGATCAGGCCGACGTAGTCCATCTTCGGCTTTTCAATCTGCTCCGGGCGCCCCTTCAACTGGTTGCCCACCACCAGCGCGGCGAAGATGCCCAGCGGCACGTTGATCAGGAAGATCCATTCCCAGCTGTAGTTGTCGGTGATCCAGCCACCAAGGATGGGCCCGCAGATCGGCGCCACCACGGTGATCATCGCCAGCAGCGCCAGCGCCTGCCCTCGCTTCTCGCGTGGGTAGATCGACACCAGCAGCGACTGGGTGATCGGGTACATCGGACCGGCCACGAAGCCCTGCAGCGCACGCGACACCACCAGCATGCCCATGCTCTGCGCAAGGCCGCACAGCAGCGAGGTGATGACGAAGGCCAGGGTGGCCCAGATGAACAGCTTGCGTTCGCCGAAGCGACGGCTGAGCCAGCCGGTCAGCGGCAGCGCGATGGCCGTGCTGACCGCGAACGAGGTGATGACCCAGGTCGCCTGCTGCGAACTGGCGCCGAGGTTACCGGCGATGGTCGGCAGCGAGACGTTGGCGATGGTGGTGTCGAGCACCTGCATGAACGAGGCCATCGCCAGGCCGACGGTGCACAGGGCCACGCTGGGCGGCAGGAACCCGGAGGCCGCACCCGGCGCCGCCGGTGCGCCCGGAGTGCCGGGCGCCGCTGGAGCTTGTGCGGACATGTCGACCTCAGCCCGCGTTGGCCTGCTGCGGCAGGTTGCCTTCGATGATCGTGTGGATCACCTCGTCGGCATCATGCAGCTGCTTGGCATAGACATCGGTGTCGAACACCGTGCCCTTGGCGGCGGCGGTCGGCAGCACTTCACCCTTCTGGTCGCGCAGGCTCACTTCGGCCTTCATCGACAGGCCGCTGCGCAGCGGATGTTCGGCCAGCTGCTTGGCATCGATGGCGATGCGCACCGGCACGCGCTGCACGATCTTGATCCAGTTGCCGCTGGCGTTCTGCGCCGGCAGCAGCGAGAACGCCGAACCGGTGCCCAGGCCCAGGCTCTGGATGCGGCCCTTGTACTTCACGTCACCGGCGTACAGGTCCGACTTCAGCTCCACTTCCTGGCCCAGGCGCATGTGGCGCAGCTGGGTTTCCTTGAAGTTGGCTTCCACCCACATCTGCTCGGTCGGCACCACGGCCATCAGGGCATTGCCCGGCTGCACGCGCTGGCCAACCTGCACCGAACGACGGGCGACGTAACCGGTGACCGGCGCGACGATGCCGGCGCGGGCATTGTTGAGGAAGGCCTGGCGCAGCTGTGCGGCAGCGGCCAGCACGTCCGGCTGGGTGGCGATGACGGTGTCATCGACCAGCGCGCGGTTGCGCTCGACGGTCTCGCGCGAACCGGCCACGGCGGCTTCGGCGGCGGCCAGCTCGTCGCGGGCGTGGGCCAGTTCTTCGTTGGAGATGGCGCCGGTGGCGGCCAGGTCCTTGCGGCGGGCGAAGTCTTCGCGCACGCGCTTCAGGCTCACCTGGCGGGCGTTCAGGTCAGCCTGCGCGCCCTCCACGCTGCGGTACAGGCCGCGGGTCTGGCGCACGGTCTTGGCCAAGTTGGCTTCGGCCTGCTGCAGGGCGACGGAGGTGTCGGCCGGGTCCAGCTGCACCAGCAGCTGGCCGCGCTCGACGCGCATGCCGTCATCGACGTTGATGGCGACCACGGTGCCGGCCACCAGCGGGGTGATCTGCACCTGGTTGCCCTGCACGTAGGCATCATCGGTTTCTTCGAACCAACGGCCGAACATGAAGTACCACAGCGCCAGTGCGGCAAGCAGCAGCACGACGATGACGAACAGGCCGCGCAGCAGCTTGCCGCGGCGGTTGGGAGCGGCCGGGGCCGCGGTGTCTTGGGTCTGGCTCATGGCGTGGGTCTTCAGGAATGCGAGGAATCGGAATGGGAGGCGATCGGTGCGGCGTCGGCGTCACTGGGCTGGAAACCACCACCCAATGCCTTGCTCAGGCGCACCGAGGTCTGCACCTGCTGCGACTGCAGGCCGGCCAGCTGCTGCTGCGACTGCAGCAGGATGGACTGCGCGCTGAGCACGTCCAGGTAGCTGCCAATGCCGGCGCGGTAACGCTGCTGGGCCAGGTCGAAGGCCGCGTGGGCGGTGTCCACCGCCTGCTGCTGTGCCTGCGCCTGCTGGGCCAGCGAACGCACCGCGTTGACCTGGTCGGCCACGTCGCGCAGCGCGTCCAGCACGGACTGGTTGTAGTTGGCCACCGCCAGGTCGTACTGCGCGTCGGTGTTGTCGAGGTTGGCGCGCAGCTTGCCGCCGTCGAAGATCGGCAGGCTCAGCGCCGGGCCGATGTAGGCGAAGGTGGAGCTGCTCTTCAGCAGGTCGCCCACGTTCGGGGCGACCACGCCGGCCAGCGCGGTTAGGTTGAAGCTCGGGTAGAACTTGGTCTTGGCGACTTTGATCTGCTTTTCGGCCGCTTCCACGCGCCAGCGCGCGGCGACGATGTCCGGACGACGGCCGAGCAGTTCGCTGGGCAGCACCCCCGGCAGCTGCAGGGCCAGCGGGTTCAGCGCCTGCGGGCGTTCGATCGACAGGCCACGGTCCGGGCCCTTGCCGACCAGCGCGGCCAGTGCGGTGCGGGCGGCGTCGATGCGCTGCTGCGCGGCCAGCAGCTGCTGCTGCGCGGCCGGCACGCGGGCTTCGGCCTGGCGCACCTGCAGGTCGCTGTCGATGCCGGCGCTGCGGCGCTGGCGGGTCAGCTCCAGCGACTTCTGCGAGCGCGTCAGCTCCTGCTCGGCCACGTCGTTGAGCTGCCAGGCATAGGCCAGTTCGGTGTAGGCCTGGGCAATGCCGGCGGACAGGTTCAGGCGTGCGGCCTGCGCATCCACGGTGGCCGCGTGGGCGCCGTCAACGGCGGCTTCCCAGGCAGCGCGCTTGCCGCCCCACAGGTCAACGCCGTAGCTGAAGTTGAAGGCGACCTGGCTGCTGCCGCCGTAGCGGCCGCCCAGCTCGTCGCCGAGCATGGATTCGGGCAGGCGCAGGCCGGTGTAGCCACCGGACACCGACAGGCTGGGCAGGCGCTCGGCACGGCTGGTGCCGACCTGCGACTGGGCCTGGCGCAGGCGCCCATCGGCCGCGTCCAAGCTGGGGTGGCCGGCCAGGCCTTCACTGATGAGGGCGTCGAGCTGGGGATCGCCCAGCGCCTTCCACCAGTCCTGGGCCGGGAAGCCAGTGGCGCTCAGGTCGCTGTCGGCCAGCGTGCGCTCGCTGTGCAGGCTGTCCACGTCGAGCACGTGGCCCTGCGGGTTCAGGCCACGGCTGCTGGCGCAGGCGGCCAGGGCCAGGGCCAGCGCTGAAACCAGCAGCGCGCGCCCGGACCGGCGGAGAGTGGGATGCGGGATCGGGTTCATGGGGTCGTCAGGGAATCGCGGATTCGGGTCAGGAGGGACAGCAGCAGCGTGCGTTCGTCGGCGGACAGGTCGCGCAGGGCGAAGTCCATCACCGCGTCGCCGCGCTTCTGCAGCCGCGCCCAGAGGGCACGGCCTTCATCGGTCAGAACGATCTGCAGGGCCCGCCGGTCCTGGCTGTGCGGCTCGCGGCGCACGCAGCCCAGGGCTTCCAGCTTGTCCAGCAGGCGGGTCACCGCGCTGGGCACCTGGTCGATGGCCTGGGCCAGTTCGTTGGCGGTGCACGGGGCCATGCGGGCCAGCAGCTTCAGGCCGATGTAATGGGTGAAGCCGATGCCGAGGTCTTCTTCGGCCATGGACGCATCGAGCTGGCGGACCAGGCCGTCGCGCACCTGGCGCAGCAGCAGGCCGAAGCTAGGGGGGTTGGAGGACGGACAGATCATGGGGGAGCATTTTCTTCCAAAAAAAATATTTCTCAATGGAAATATTCGATCTGGCATCGAATGCTGTGTTGCAGCAACGGGCTCGATCAGTGAAGGCGCTACCTTAATGGCCCCCGGAACTGGCCCGGTAGTACAATCCAGCCAATGAATGTCACATTCCAGCCACCCCCGCCGGTCATGACGGCAGGTGAACCCGGCCCGCCCACCCTGCTCCGCGAGGTGGCCATGGACTGGTTCGAGCGCAATGACGGCCCGCCGGTCATCGGTTTCCGCTTCGACAGCCCGCAGGGCCTGGCCCGCGAAGTGGACTGGCACCATCACGCCCGCGCCCAGCTGATCTACGTCGAACGCGGCCTGCTGACTACCCGCACCTCGCACGGCACCTGGTCGCTGGCACCGGGCTCGGCCGGCTGGATGCCGCCGCTGGAACCGCACACGGTCAGCCTGGATGGCCCGATGCGTGGCTGGGGCATGGCCCTGGCCGCGCCGGCCTGCGCCGAGCTGCCCTCCGACCCCTGCGTGCTGGGCCTGTCCAAGCTGGCCCAGGCGGTGGCCGAGCGCATCTGCGAATGGCCGCTGGACTACGTGCTCAGCGACGACCGCGAGCACATCCTCAGCGTCATGCGCGACGAGATCCGTACCGCGCCGCGCCAGCGCATGCACCTGCCGATGCCGCGCGACCGCCGCCTGCTGAAGATCGCCTCGCAGCTGCTGGCCGAGCCCTCCGACGAGCGCAGCCTGGCCGAATGGGCGCACTGGGCCGGCCTGTCGCCGCGCAGCCTGACCCGCCACTTCCGCGACGAGACCACCCTCAGCTTCGCCCAGTGGCGGCAGCAGGCCCGCTTGGCCGAGGCCCTGCGCCAGCTCAGCGAGGGTCGCAGCGTGGCCGATATCGCCCACGCACTGGGCTTCAGCAGCGCCAGCGCCTTCGTCACCGTGTTCCGCCGCCACTTCGGCCTGCCGCCCGGGCGCTACCTGGCGCGGGTCGGCCATGGCCTGGAACCGGGGCTGGATCCCGCACGTGGCTTGGCATCCCCCGCCGCATCCGGATAATCAGTGCATTGAGAGCGCCGACCGCCGTCTTCGCCTCCCGACATAGGTAACAACGCCGCATGACCGAACCTGCCCGCCCCGTTTTCCACGGTTTCGAACAACTGCCGCTGCGCGAGTACGCCGAACGCGCCTACCTCGACTATTCGATGTACGTGGTGCTCGACCGTGCCCTGCCGTTCATCGGCGACGGCCTGAAGCCGGTGCAGCGCCGCATCATCTATTCGATGAGCGAGCTGGGCCTGAATGCCGCGTCCAAGCCGAAGAAGTCCGCGCGCACCGTCGGTGACGTGATCGGTAAGTACCACCCGCATGGCGACAGCGCGTGCTACGAAGCGCTGGTGCTGATGGCCCAGCCGTTCTCCTACCGCTACCCGTTGATCGAGGGCCAGGGCAACTTCGGCTCCAGCGACGACCCGAAGTCGTTCGCGGCGATGCGCTACACCGAATCCAAGCTGACCCCGATTGCCGAAGTGCTGCTGGGCGAGCTCGGCCAGGGCACCACCGACTGGGCGCCGAACTTCGACGGCACCCTGCAGGAACCGACCTGGATGCCGGCGCGCCTGCCGCACCTGCTGCTGAACGGCACCACCGGCATCGCCGTGGGCATGGCCACCGACGTGCCGCCGCACAACCTCAACGAGATCGTCAGCGCGCTGCTGCACCTGCTGGACGATCCCGATGCCAGCGTGCGCGACCTGTGCGAGCACGTGAAGGGCCCGGACTATCCGTCGACCGCCGAGATCATCACCCCGGCCAACGACCTGCGCACGATGTACGAGACCGGCAACGGCAGCGTGCGTGCGCGTGCGACCTTCACCAAGGAAGCGAACAACGTGGTGGTCACCGCGCTGCCGTTCCAGGTGTCGCCGTCGAAGGTGATCGAGCAGATTGCCGCGCAGATGCGCGCCAAGAAGCTGCCGTGGCTGGAAGACGTGCGCGATGAATCCGACCACGCCAACCCGGTGCGCGTGGTGCTGGTGCCGCGCTCCAACCGCGTCGACGCCGACCAGCTGATGGGCCACCTGTTCGCGACCACGGACATGGAGCGCAGCTACCGCGTCAACCTCAACGTGATCGGGCTGGACGGCCGTCCGCAGGTAAAGAACCTGAAGATGCTGCTCAGCGAATGGCTGGCGTTCCGCGGCACCACCGTCACCCGCCGCCTGCAGCACCGCCTGCAGAAGGTCGAGCGCCGCCTGCACCTGTTGGAAGGCCTGCTGGTGGCCTTCCTCAACCTGGACGAGGTGATCCACATCATCCGTACCGAGGACGAACCGAAGGCAGCGCTGATCGCGCGCTTCGGCCTGTCCGAAGACCAGGCTGACTACATCCTGGAAACCAAGCTGAAGCAGCTGGCCCGCCTGGAAGAGATGAAGATCCGCGGCGAGCAGGACGAGCTGGCCAAGGAGCGCGAGAAGATCCTCGGCATCCTCGACAGCAAGGCCAAGCTGAAGAAGCTGATCCGCGACGAACTGACCGCCGACGCCAAGAAGTTCGGCGACGCCCGCCGTTCGCCGCTGGTGCAGCGCCAGGCCGCGCAGGCCATCGACGAGACCGAGCTGGTGCCGAGCGAGCCGATGACCGTCGTGCTGTCGGAGAAGGGCTGGATCCGCGCGGCCAAGGGCCACGACATCGATGCCGCCACCCTCTCCTACCGCGATGGTGATGCCCTGCAGGGTTCGGTGCGCGCGCGCAGCACCCAGCAGGTCGCCTTCCTGGACAGCGAAGGCCGCGCCTACTCGACGCCGGTGCATACCCTGCCCTCGGCGCGTGGCAACGGTGAACCGCTGACCGGCCGCTTCTCGCCGGCACCGGGCACCAGCTTCGTGACCTTGGCCAGCGCCGAGCCGGATGCCCGCTTCGTGCTGGCCTCCAGCCACGGCTACGGCTTCGTCACCCGCTTCGAGAACCTGATCGGCCGCAACAAGGCCGGCAAGGCGATGCTGAACCTGTCGTCCGGTTCCTCGGTGCTGACCCCGTCGGCCGTGGCCAACGTGGCCACCGACCGCATCGTGGCGGTGACCAGCTCGGGCAACCTGCTTGCGATCGCCGCCAACGACCTGCCGGAACTGGACAAGGGCAAGGGCAACAAGATCATCGAGATCCCCAAGGCCAAGCTCGCCACCGAGCGGGTGGTGGCGATCGTGGCGATCAGCCCGGGCCAGACCCTGCAGGTGCGCAGCGGCCAGCGCACGATGGGCCTGAAGTTCAACGAGCTCGACGCCTACCTCGGCGCCCGCGCCACCCGCGGCCACCTGCTGCCGCGTGGTTGGCAGAAGGTGGAAGGATTGTCGGTGGAATGACGGGGAACGGGGTCGGATCCCTTTCCGACCAAACGGGATCCGATTATCGAGCCGAATCATGTACTCACTTGAAAATCTATCATCACCAGATGAATGATGG
>JAFAFD010000478.1 GCA_023423675.1 Pseudomonadota bacterium
GACCATTGGCGGCAGGTGCGGGCGGGCGTGGCACGCGGCTGATCTTCACCGGGGCTCACCGGGCCGGCCGCTAGGCTGGCCCTTTCCCCCGCCAGGAGTGTGTCGCCATGCCTGTTCCCACCATCGCCGTGTTCGTTGGCAGCCTGCGCAGGGAGTCCTGCAACCGCAGGCTGGCCCTGGCACTGGAAAAGCTGGCCGGTGATCGCGCGCGTTTCACGTACGTGCGCATCGACGATCTGCCGCTGTACAACCAGGATTTCGACGGCAGCTATCCGGCGCAGGGCACCCGCCTGAAGGACGAGGTGCGCGGTGCTGACGCGGTGCTGTTCGTCACCCCCGAATACAACCGCTCGGTGCCGGGCGTGCTGAAGAACGCCATCGACATCGGCTCGCGGCCCTATGGTGACAGCGCCTTCGGTGGCAAGCCGGCGGCGGTGATCGGTGCCTCCATCGGCCAGATCGGCACCGCCGTGGCCCAGCAGCATCTGCGCAACAGCCTGGCCTTCCTGGACATGCACGTGCTCGGCCAGCCGGAAGCGTTCATCCACTTCAAGGATGAGCTGATCGGCGCCGACGGCACGATCCACAACGAGGGCACGCAGAAGTTCCTGCAGGGCTACGTCGACCGCTTCCTGAAGCTGATCGCGGTGCACGCCAAGGGCGATTGACGCTTTTGGGGGGCTGGGGTCAGAGCCCTCTCTGCCGGGGTCGGATCCCGTTGCGCAGCGACGGGCTCTGACCCCATGCGATAATGGGATCCTATAGGCCGGACAGGCACGTCGCACAGCGGCGGATATCCCCTGTTCGTCCACGGCTTATCCACAGGCTTGTCCATGCGCCGGGGTCGGCGCATGCCTACACTCGTCTGGCCCACTTTCGCAGGAAACACCGCAGCATGTCCGCCCGTTCCGGCTTCCGTTCCAACCGCAAAGAGCGCGGCGATGGCTTCGACCGCGATCGCGACGAATCGCGCATCGACCAGCTGCGCGTGCCGCCGCACTCGGTGGAAGCCGAACAGGCGGTGCTGGGTGGCCTGATGCTGGCCCCGGAAGCCTACGACCGGGTCAACGACCAGCTGACCGAGACCGATTTCTATCGCCGCGATCACCAGATGATCTACCGGGCGATCCGCGAGCTGTCCGAGCGCGAGCGTCCGTTCGATGCGGTGACCCTGGGCGAGTGGTTCGAATCGCAGGGCAGGATGGAGCTGGTCGGCGATGGCGCCTACCTGATCGAGCTGGCCAGCACCACGCCGTCGGCGGCCAACATCGTGGCCTATGCTGAGATCGTGCGTGACAAGGCGGTGCTGCGGCAGCTGATCCAGGTCGGCACCGACATCGTCAACGACGGCTTCCAGCCCGAAGGCCGCGACAGCAGCGAACTGCTGGCCTCGGCCGAAAAGAGCGTGTTTGCCATCGCCGAGCAGGGCGCGCGTGGCCGCACCGACTTCGTGGCCATGCCCGGCGCGCTGAAGGATGCGTTCGAGGAACTGCGCAACCGCTTCGAGAACGGCGGCAACATCACCGGCCTGCCGACCGGTTACACCGATTTCGATGCGATGACCGCCGGCCTGCAGCCGACCGACCTGATCATCCTTGCCGCGCGTCCGGCGATGGGCAAGACCACCTTCGCGCTGAACATCGCCGAGTACGCGGCGATCAAGTCGAAGAAGGGCGTGGCCGTGTTCTCGATGGAAATGTCCGCATCGCAGCTGGCGATGCGCCTGATTTCCTCCAATGGCCGCATCAACGCCTCGCGCCTGCGTACCGGCCAGCTGGAAGACGAGGACTGGAGCCGCGTCACCAGCGCGATCAAGATGCTGAAGGAAACCAAGATCTTCATCGACGATACGCCGGGCGTGTCGCCGGAGATCCTGCGTTCCAAGTGCCGCCGCCTGAAGCGTGAGCACGACCTGGGCCTGATCGTGATCGACTACCTGCAGCTGATGAGCGTGCCGGGCAACAGCGAAAACCGCGCGACCGAAATCTCGGAGATCTCGCGATCGCTGAAGGGTCTGGCCAAGGAACTGAACGTGCCGGTGATCGCGCTCTCGCAGCTCAACCGATCGCTGGAAACGCGTACCGACAAGCGCCCGGTGATGGCCGACCTTCGCGAATCGGGCGCAATCGAGCAGGACGCGGACATGATCGTCTTCATCTACCGCGACGATTACTACAACAAGGAAAATTCGCCGGACAAGGGCCTGGCCGAGATCATCATCGGCAAGCACCGTGGTGGCCCCACCGGTTCGTGCAAGCTGAAGTTCTTCGGCGAATACACCCGCTTCGACAACCTGTCGCACGATTCGGTCGGCTCGTTCGAGTAAGCCCCGCGCCGGGTAATGCCCGGCGCTCAAGTTCCTCCGTCACCTGCCGTTACCGCACCGGTACCAGGGGGAAACATCACCGTCCATGACCCATCGCTGCACGCGCGGCGATGGACCGGCGCGTGCGCCCCCTTCATTCATGGGGAACGGATCAATGTCGGCGGTAGCAGGGAAGAGTGGGCTGGGGCGCGGCGTCGTCTGGATGTGCGTGGTGCTGTTGCAGTTGCTGGCAGGTACGGGTGTTGCGCAGGCGGCGTCGGCGGCCTGCGAGGCCATCAAACTGATAGGGACCACGACCAACGAGACCCGGACGTTCGCACAGGGGGCCTTCCTGCCGGGCGAGTCGCTGACGGTCAGTTTCAGTGACAGCGGCGAGAACATCGGCAATCTGCCGACATCGGCCGACGCCATCATTTTCCGCAGCTCGAATTTCGCCCAGGTAGGCTACGACTACCGCAGCAATACCGGGTCAGCGGGAGCGCACACCGCAACGATTGCCAGCAGCTTCCTGGCGGCCAACGGCCTGTTCATGAGCATCAAGACCGGAAGGTACATCAGCCCGGTCCAGATCAACTGCATCTCCACCGCCACGCAACCGCTGCAGCTGGCTGCCCCTGCGATGCAGCAGTTCACCGTCGGCTCGCCGGTTGATGTCAACCTGACCGCCAGCGGCGGCACCCTGCCTTACAGCTTCGGCATCAACATTGGCACCTTGCCCGCCGGGCTGGTGCTTGAACCCTCGGGTCGCCTGCATGGCACGCCGCAGGTCGCGGGTGCGTTCAGTGTCAGCGTGGAGGTCACCGATGCCGCGGCCGCCAGCGCGCACCAACCGCTGACAGGCAGCATCGCAGCCATCGCGCCCGATGCCCCCGGCCAGGTCGTGGCCGTCGCCGGCGATGGCGAGGCCGTGGTCAGCTTCACCGCACCGGCGCAGACCGGCGGCGCGCCCATTGTCGAGTACGCCGTTATGGCGTCCACGGGCGAGTGGGCGCTCGGCACGCAGTCGCCGATCACGGTGACCGGTCTTGCCAATGGCATGCCCGTGCAGTTCCAGGTGATCGCCAACAACGGCAGCCAGGCCAGCCAGCCGTCGCTGGCAAGCGCCGCGGTCACGCCGATGACCGGGCAGACGATCCAGTTCGATGCGCCTGGTGACCGGCCGTTGGGTTCATTGCTGGCATTGCAGGCCACCGCGAGCAGCGGCCTGGCCGTCGAGTTCGAGAGCCTGACTCCGCTGGTCTGCGTGCTGGAAAGTGCAGGCAACCTGCGCCTGTCCGCGCTCGGCACCTGCACGGTGCGCGCGCTGCAGCCCGGCAACGCCGGCACGCGCGCGGCGCAGCCGGTGGAGCGCAGTTTCAGCGTCGTTGCGGCCCAGGCGTCGGCACCGACCCTGCTTCGCGTCCAACGCATCGGCGCGACCAGCGTTGACGTCTACTTCGACGCGCCCGCCAGTGATGGCGGCAGCAGCATCATCAGCTATGAAGTGCTGACGCTGCCGACGCGTGCGGTGATCACGGGGGGATCCAGTCCGGTGCGGGTGAACCGCCTGCGTTCCGGCGAGACCTACACCTTCGCCGTGCGCGCACGAACCGCGACGGGACCGGGGGCGTTCTCCGCCGGCTCCGATCCGGTGACGATGCCGTCCGTGCCGCGCGTGACCAGCCTGCTGCTACCGGCCGACGGCCGCTACCTGGCCGGTGCGAGCCTCGACTTCCTGCTGGTCCTTGACCAGCCGGTCACGGTGCAGGGCGTGCCCGCGCTGCAGCTGTCGATCGGCGGCCAGCAGGTGGCCGCGCGCTATCGCTCGGGCTCGGGCAGCAACCAGCTGGCTTTCAGCTACACCGTGGTGCCGGGCCAGTCCGACGAGGATGGCATCAGCATCGACGGCGTGCAGCTGGGCGGTGGCAGCATCCGAAGCAGCGATGATATTGATGCAGTGCTGACGCTGTCGGGCGTCGGCGCCACGACGGGCATTCTGGTCGGCGCGCAGCCGGCGGGTGCACCGTCCATCACCGATGTGGTCGCAGGCGATGGCACGGCGACGCTGCAGTTCGCAGCGCCCGCGCAGGATGGCGGCAGCCCGGTGCTGGATTACCTGGTGACCGCGCAGCCGGGTGGCCTGCAGCAGCAGGCAACCGGTTCACCGGTGGTGTTCACCGGCCTGCGCAACGGCGTCGCCTACCGCTTCACGGTTACCGCGCGTACCGCGGCCGGTTTGGGCGTGGTGTCCACGGCATCGGACGACGTGGTGCCGATGGCGCAGCAGCAGATCCAGTTCGACGCGCTCGATGCACAGCCGTTCGGCAGCACGCCGCAGGTGCTGGCCATCGCCAGCAGTGGCCTGCCGGTCGCGCTGTCCAGCAGCACGCCCCGGGTCTGCAGCGTCGCTGCCGATGGCCGGGTGACCCTGCTTGCGGCAGGCACCTGCAGCATCGATGCCGATCAGGCGGGTGACACCGCGACCCATGCCGCAGCACGCGTCAGCCGCTCGTTCGCGGTGCTCGCCGTTGTGCCGGGCGCGCCGCGCATCACCGCGGTCGTGCTTGCCGCGGGCAGCGTGGACGTGAGTTTCCAAGCGCCGGCGTTCGACGGCGGCAGCGCGGTCGACAGCTATCTGCTGCAGGCGTTGCCGGGTGGGCAGAGCGTGCGCGGCAGTGGCAGTCCGCTGCGCATCGACGGGCTGCCGGCCGGCATCGCGCATCGCTTCGTGGTCACCGCCTTCAATGCGGCGGGTGCCGGCGCGGTATCGCTGCCGTCCGACCCGCTCACCGTGCAGGGTGCACCGGCGGTGACCGCCGTGCAGGTGCCGTCGGTCGGCCGCTACCTCGCCGGCCAGGTGCTGGCCTTTGCGGTGCAGTTCGACCAGGCCCTGCAGGTGGGCGCTGCGCCGCAGCTGCTGCTGCGCATCGGCAGCCAGCGTCGGGTGGCCACGCTTTCGACGGTGGAGACGGATGCGCAGGGCAGCGTGCTGCGCTTCCAGTACACGCTGCAGGCCGACGACCGCGACGAAGATGGCATCGAGGTGGAATCGCTGCAGGCCGCCGCCGGCAGCCTGCGCAATGCACAGGGCACCGAAGCGCGTGCGGCACTGGCCAATGTGGGGGCGACCACGGGCGTACGCGTGGGCGCCGACCTGCCGTCGGCCGTCGCCAACGTGCGCGGCGTGGCCGGTGATGGACAGGTGCAGGTGTATTTCGATGCGGCGTCGGCCGGCAGTGGCGCCATCGTCGATTACACGGTGACCGCGCAGCCGGGTGGCATCAGCACAACCGGTACGAGCTCGCCGATCACCGTGAGTGGCCTGGCCAACGGCAGCGCCTACCGTTTCGTGGTGGTTGCACGCAGTGAGTACGGCAGCGGCGCGGCGTCGGCTGCCTCGGCAGCGGTGGTGCCGTTGCCGGACCTGGCCGTGGCCGATTCCAGCATCGCCGTGCCTTACGGGGCCGCAGCCGTCGTGCTGCCGCTGTCGGTCACCGGTGTGGCCGAGCAGGTGCAGGTGACCGTGGGCCCGCAGCATGGTCGGGTTGACGTGCAGGGCATGACGCTGCGTTACACGCCGGTCGCAGGCTATGCCGGCACCGACAGCATCACCTACACCGTCAGCGATGGCTTCCGCACGTCGGCGCCGGCCAGCATCACGATCACCATTGGCACGCCGACCGTGGTCCTGCAGTCCGCCGTGTTGCCGCAGGCCGTGGCCGGTACGGCGCTGGACGCGCAGCTGTCCAGCAGCGGTGGCGCAGCGCCTTACACCTACGCGATTGTTGGCGGTAGTCTGCCGACGGGCCTCAGTCTGGATCGCAGCGGGCACCTGGCGGCTACGCCGGTCGCGGCGGGTCGTTTCGAGATCGAGGTCGAGGTGACCGACAGCAGTTCCGGCACCGGTCCCTTCCGCGCGCGCCGCGCCTTCGTGCTGGACGTGGCGGCGCCGCAGATCGAGGAAGTGGAAGCGCCGCTGCCGCCGGCAACCCAGGCCGGCCCGGTCAGCCTGCGCCTGCAGGCGCGTGGCGGTACCGCGCCGTATGCGTTCCGCCTGATCTCGGGCGCGCTGCCGCCCGGCGTGCTGCTGTCCAGCGACGGCCAGCTGCAGGGCGTGGCCACCCTGGCCGGCGTGTTCGATTTCGACGTGGAAGTCAGCGATACCTACGGCTTCACCGGTGTGGCGCGCTACCAGCTGAAGATCGTGCAGGCCACGCAGGCGATCACCGCCTTCAGCGTGGACCCGGCAACGCCGGTCTACAGCGAGGGCGGCAGCTTCGAGGTCTCCGCCGAGGGCGGCGCGTCGGGCCAGCCGCTGCGTTTCGGCAGCAGCAGCCCCGCGGTCTGCAGTGTGAGTGGCACCCGCGTCGCGATGCTGGCGGCGGGGCGTTGCGTGCTGACCGTGGACCAGGATGGCGATGCCAACCATGAAGCAGCGCCGCAGCAGCAACGCATCGTCGAGATCGCGCTGGCCGTGCCGGTGCTGGCGTGGAGTGCCGACCTGCAGCGCCTGCTGGAACAGGGCAGCTTCGAACTGCCGCTGCCGACCAGCGCGAGCCCGGGTGCCTTCAGCTTCCACAGCAGCGACACCGCGGTGGCCAGCATCGACGGCCGCACCGTGCACGTGCACGGCGAAGGTCGTGCGGTGATCACTGCCGAACAGGCCGCTGCGGGCAGCTATGCCGCCGCCAGTGTCGAGCTGGTGCTGGTGGTGAACGTGCGCCCGGACCCGACCCGCGACCCGGGCGTGACCGGGTTGCTGCAGGCGCAGGTGGACGCCAGCGTGCGCTTCGCCAACGCGCAGCAGGCCAACATCCGCGAGCGCCTGCGCCAGGTGCGTGCCGGCGGCAACGCCGACAGCAACACGCTGTCGGTGTCTACCGGCGCGCGTGGACCGGATGCGGCGTCGCTGCCGCTGGGCCAGGCGATGGCGAACGAGCGTCCGCTGCTGCCCGCCGGCTGGGGCACGTGGGCCTCGGGCTCGGCCACCTATGGCCGGGGCGGCCCCAGCGGGGCAGGGCGGTACGACCTGCGCAGCGATGGCCTGACCGTGGGCGTGGATCGTCGCCTCGGCGACAGTGCGTTGTGGGGCGTGGCCGGCAGCATCGGCCGCAACGACAGCGAGCAGGATGATGCGCGCACGCGCCTGCAGGCCGACCAGCGTTCGCTGGCGCTGTACGGCCTGTGGCGTGGCAACGAACACGTGTTCGTCGATGCGGTGCTGGCCACCGGCGACCTGCGCTTCGACCTGCAGCGCTGGAGTCGCGATGCCGGTGCGATCGCGGTGGCCCGTCGCGAGGGCTCGCAGTGGTTCGGTTCGCTGGCGCTGGGCTATGAGCAGGTGCTGTCGGG
>JAFAFD010000007.1 GCA_023423675.1 Pseudomonadota bacterium
ATTCCCTCCCGAGGAGACCTGCATGGCCACCACCAAGAAGACCCCCGCCCGCCGCAAGGCAACGCCCAAGGTGCGCAAAGGCAGCACCGCGACGAAGACCGTTGCCGAAACCGACCGCCCGCGCGTGGTGAAGACCGCCACCCGCAAGGCTGCCGCCAGCGACCCGCGCGCGGCACGCGTGGCATCGCGACAGCGGCGCCTGCAGGACCAGGAGAAGGCCAAGGACGCACGCGCAACCAGGAAGGCGACGAAGAAGACCGCCACTCAGGCCGGCGCACGCCGACAGCCGGAAACGATGCCGGCCCAGCACCTGGCCAAGCCCGGCCACGAGCACGCACTCGAACTCGCACCGCGCTTCCTTGCACCGGATTACGTCGGAAGCGGCAAGCTGCAGGGTATGCGCGCGATCATCACAGGCGGTGATTCCGGCATCGGTCGGGCGGTGGCCGTGCTGTTCGCCCGCGAAGGCGCCGATGTCGCCGTGCTGCATCTGGATGAGGCGGAAGACGCGGACCTCACCCGCCAACACGTGGAACGCGAAGGCGGGCGCTGCGTGGTGATTGCCGGTGACGTGCGTGACCCGCGCTTCTGCAACAAGGCAGTGAAGCAGGTGGCCAAGGCCTTCGGCGGCATCGACATCCTGGTCAACAACGCGGCCTTCCAGCTGCATTGCGAACGTCTGGAAGACCTGGAAGACGCGCACCTGCAGGAAACGCTGCAGACCAATATCGGCGGCTACATCCAGATGGCGCGTGCAGTGCTGCCGCACTTGGGTGAGGGCGCCAGCATCATCAACACCGGCTCGGAAACCGGCCTGTTCGGCAGCAAGGCACTGATCGATTACTCGGCCACCAAGGGCGCCATCCACGCCTTCACCAAGGCGCTGGCCAGCCAGCTGCTGCCGCGTGGCATCCGGGTCAACTGCGTGGCACCGGGGCCAGTGTGGACGCCGCTGAACCCCGCCGACAAGCAGGCGGAGGACGTGGCCGAGTTCGGCAAGAACAGTGACATGGGGCGCGCCGCGCAGCCGGAAGAGCTGTCGCCGGCCTACGTGTTCCTGGCTTCGCCGGCCTGTGCAAGCTACATCAGCGGCGCGATCCTGCCGGTGATGGGTGGGCCGCACGGCTGACGCGGCGCTTCTGCCCGAAATGGCCGTCGGCACGGCCGATCCTCCGGTAGTGCCGGCCGCTGGCCGGCAACCTCAGGGCACGGTCACCGCAGCCGCATAAAGATCGGCGATGCGCGGAATGAACCGCTGCGGGTTGGCACCGACCAGGTTGGTCAGCACCACCACCGCCACGCCGCGGTCGGGGTAGACGATGAACGCCGATCGCGCGCCACCGATGCCGGCGACCTGGCGGTCCGGCGCGGCCTGCAGCACCGGCCACCCGGCGGCCCAGGGGCCGGCCCGGCCATCGGTGAGCGGCTCGGCGGTCCACATGCGCGTGCGTGCGGGATCGCCCAGCAGGCGGCCGTCGGCCAGCGCGGCCAGCCAACGGGCGGTGTCATCGGCGGTGGTCAGGATGCCGCCGCCGGCCCACAGGCTGGGCGGCATCTCGTAGAACCAGTGCGACAGCCGTGGCGGCGTGTCGGCCGCTTCGGTCGCACGCGGCGCCAGGCTGTACATCGTTGCTGCATCGGGCACGAGGTCGTAGCTGTCGCCAAAGGTGGTGCGGTCCATGCCTACCGTGCCGAACTGGCTGCTGGCGAGGAAGCGCTCGTAGGGCATGCCCGATTGCCGCGCGATGATCCGCGCCAGCAACAGGTAGTTGGTCTGGTTGTAGGCGAAGCGCTGGCCGGGTGCGGCATCCATCGGCCGCGTGGTCACGGCCTGCCACGCCTGCGCCTCGGTACCACCGCCCAGTAGTCCGTGCTCATCGAGGATGTCCGGCAGGCCCGAGGTGTGCGCGAGCAGCTGGCGCACGCGAACGTTCTGCCAGGCCGGCGGCAGCGCATCGAGGTAGCGCGCCAGCGGCGCATCCAGATCCAGCTTGCCCTGCTGCGCCAGCTGTGCGGCCGCCACGCCGGTGAAGGCCTTGGTGGCCGAGTTCAGCGGGAAGCGCGTGCTGCGCGTCGCGGCGACGCCGTTCTCGACGTTGGCCAGGCCGAAGGCTTCGGACAGCACCACCTGGCCGTCCTTGACCACCGCCACCTGCAGGCCGGGGATGCGCGCGTCCTGCATGGTCTGGCGGATCAGGCGGCGTGCCTGCTCGTTGGCGGCATCAGGGCCGGGCGAAGCGGCTGCCACTGGCAGGGCGGCGAGGAGCAGGAGCAGGATGGGCAGCGTTGGGCGGAACATGGGGATTCCAGACGGGTTGTCGGAAATCGGATGCGTGGGGCGGGGAGAAGGTTTAAGCCCATCACCCACCCCTACCGTTCGTCGGCCCATGACTTCCGGGGGGTTGACTACAACTGTCGTCACGCAGACAGTGACGACACGTGTAGTCAAGGGAGTGGTGTCATGCGTGGCAAGACCATCGGGGACCAGGAACTGGCCCTGCTGCAGTACATCGATGAACATGCGCCGGCCAGTGTCGGCGAGGTCGCCAGTGGCTACGGCGAGGCCCGCGGGCTGGCCCGTTCCACCGTGCTGACGATGATGGAGCGGCTGCGCGCCAAGGGGTATCTTCAGCGCGAGCAGCAGGAGGGCGTCTACCGCTACCAGGCCACCCGTGGGCCGGAGAGCGTGCTGCAGGGCGCCGTGGCCCAGTTCGTCGACAACACCCTGCAGGGCTCGGTGTCGCCGTTCGTGGCCTACCTGTCGCAGCGCCAGGAAGTCAGTGACAACGAGCTGGCCGAGCTGGAAGCACTGGTCGCCCAACTCCAATCGCGTCGCCACGAGGGCTGAGCCATGGACACTACGATGCTGATTCCGATGTTGGAGCGCCTGGGCTGGACCAGCCTGCAGACCGCGCTGCTGGTGGCCCTGGTGTACGGCCTCTGCCGCGCTTTGCCCTCGCTGTCGGCCAGCACCCGCTGCCGCCTGTGGTGGCTGGTGTCGCTGCAGGCGGTGCTGGGCCTGTTCTGGAGCCGGCCGCTGCAGCTGGCCTGGCTGCCGGCGCCGCAGGCCGTGGCAATGAGCGCCACCGACCTGGCCGCCGATGCGATCCATCCGATGGCGCCGGAACTCTCGGCGAACCTGCTGGCCACCGCGCCGATCAACCAGGCCCCTGACATCGCCGCGTTGATGGGCGGCGGCGTATCGCCGATGGCCTGGTGGGCGCTGGCGCTGGCCGCGCTGTGGCTGTCCGGCGTGCTGGTGATGGCGTGGCGCACCTTCGGTGAGTGGCGTCAGTGCCGCGCGCTGCTGGCCGCTTCGCACCCCTGCGAAGACGCTGCTTTGGTGCAGGCGCTGCAGCTGGCTGCCGATGCCCACGGCCTGCGCCGCGCACCGCGCCTGTGGATGAGCGAACATGTGGATGCGCCACAGCTGGTTGGCCCGCTGCGCCCGGTGCTGCTGCTGCCGGCCGGTGCCAATGCCCTGCAGGGCGATGCGCTGGATCTGGCGCTGACCCACGAGCTGCAGCACATGCAGCGCCGTGACCTGCAGTGGGGTCTGCTGCCTGCGCTGGCGCAGCACCTGTTCTTCTTCCATCCGCTGCTGCGTCTGGCTGTGCGCGAGTACGCCCAGGCCCGCGAGGAAGCGGTGGATGCAGCAGTGGTCGGCCAGCACGGTGCCAGCCGCCACGCCTACGGCCGCCTGCTGCTGCAGCTGGGTGTGGCGCCGCAGCCGCACCTGGGCGTGGCCAGTGCCGCGCCGAGCACCACCAGCCTGAAGCGCCGCCTGTTGAGCCTGCAGCCGCGTCGCGCCTGTCCGCGCATCCTCGCCATCGGCCTGACCGCGCTGGTGGTTGCGGTGGGCGTGGCGCCGATGCGCCTGGTGGCCGCCCCGGCACCGCCGGCGCCGCCTGCACCGCCGAAGGT
>JAFAFD010000036.1 GCA_023423675.1 Pseudomonadota bacterium
GCGGGGTGGCTACGGAATGCAGGCCTTAGACGTTGCCGTTGCCGTTGCATTGAGCAGGTGCAGGGCGGCAGCCCTGCCGACACCCCCTACAACAATGGTATTACCCATTAAGTGCGGTATTCGCACACACAGTCGATTACCGCACTTGAATGGTGCGGTGCGATAAACCTAATTTCACTCCCACAGTTTCATAGCAGTCCAAGCGATCCACCCCTGGCGGGGCGAGGGCAGCAGCCGGTCCGGTGCTGAAGCCAGGTGCAGGGGAAGACCGCCGGATGTCCCTTCACCTGTGCGGAGTGCTCGCATGCGCCGTCGTCTGTCCGTTGTTTCCCTGTCCCTGCTTGCCGTGCTGCCGTCGCTGGCGCTGGCCTACCAGGCCGAACCGCCGCGCGAAGCGCTGCAGGTACTGCGCGTGGACCGCTATGCCGACGATGCCAACGCCGGCTCGCTGCGCTGGGCGATCACCACCGCCAACACCGCACCGGGCCGCTACCGCATCGAGGTCGACGCCGTCGGCGCCGCGCCCTACGTCATCAAGCCGGCCGCGCCGCTGCCGGAGATCAAGGGCCCGGTGCAGATCATCGGCACGTCGTGGGCGCGCGATGGCCAGTACGTCGCCATCGACGGCTCGGCCTACGTCACCGGCACCGGCACCGATGCCTGCCCGGGCGCCGAACCTGGCCAGTCCGGTACCAACGTGCGCACCACCACGCTGCCGGGCCTGGTCCTGCGCGATACCCAGGGCGTGGAGCTGGCCGGCCTGGAGATCCGCAACTTCTGCATCGGCGTGCTGGTCAACCGTTCCAGCCACAACGAGATCCATGACAACCGCATCGTCGCCAACAAGGGCGGCGCCGGCATCATGCTCACCGGCGACGACGGCAAGGGCCAGTCCACCGCCACCACCACCGTGCACAACCGCATCGTGCGCAACGAATTCCTCGACAACGGCGACGGCCTGGAGCTGACCCGTGGCGCGGCCTGGAACCTGGTGGCCGACAACCTGTTCCAGTCCACCCGTGCCAACCCGGAACCCTCGCAGGGCATCGAGATCCTGTGGGGCAACGACAACAGCGTGGTCCACAACCGCTTCGTCGATTACTCCGATGGCCTGCAGATCAACTGGGGCAACCGCAACTACATCGCCGCCAACACCTTCACCGGCAACTCGCTGGGCCTGAGCATCACCGGCAGCGGCAACGTGGTCGACGGCAACACCATCACCGGCAATGGCATCGGCATCGGCGTGCGCCCGCAGCCGGTCAGTGCGCCGAACCGCTTCACCGCCAACCGCATCTACGGCAACGGCCTGCCGATCGAGCGCTGTGAGGCGGGCGGCGCCTGCGTGAAGGGCCAGCCGCGCGGTGCCATCGTGTTCGGTGTGCCGGGCCTGGAGCACGCCAGCTTTGTCGGCTCGCGCGGCCGTGGCGTCGACAACGATCCGTCCAAGCGTGCGCGCATCTGCACCGCCGCCGGCCAGGCCCACTGCCAGCCGCTGCCCAACCTGGGCCAGGCCGCGCCGCAGCTGACCGCCGTGCAGGGCAAGGGCGCGCAGCGCCAGCTCAACGGTCGTTTCCAGGGTGTGCCGGATTCCCGCTACCAGGTAGAAGTGTTCGGCAACCGCGCCGCCAACGGCAGCGAGGCCGAGCGGGTGCTGGGCAGCGTCGAAGCCCGCACCGATGCGCAGGGGCAGGGCAGCTTCACCTTCCCGCTCGGCGCCGGGGCAGATGCTGCCGCTGCCGGCAGCCTGACCGCCACCGTTACCTCGGCGCAGGGCGCCACCTCCCCCCTGAGCGCGCCGCTGTCGCTGCGCTGATCACCTCCACGAGACCGCGATCATGAATCCTGCGAAATCCCCGTCACTGGGCCTGTCCCTGGGCATCCTGGCCACCGCGCTGCTGCCGGCCCTGGCCAGCGCGCAGTCCAGCAACCGCTATGAAGGCAAGACGCTCACCGGCGATTGGGGCGGCACCCGCACCGACCTGTTCGAGCGTGGCATCGCCTTCCGCGGCGATTACGTGGGCGAGGCCATGGGCGTGGTCGATGGTGGCTACGGCGAGACCGGCGCGCGCTATGCACAGCAGGTGCGCGTGGGCATGGACCTGGACATGGGCAAGCTGGCCGGCTGGGACGGCGGTGCGTTCCACTTCACCCTCAACGACCGTCGCGGTCGCAGCACGTCGGTGGACTTCGTCGGCAACCGCTTCCCGATCCAGGAAGCGTACGGCGGCCAGTACACGCGCCTGACCGAACTGAGCTACGACCAGACCTTCAACGCGGGCCAGTCGTACTACAAGCTGGGTTACTACGCGATGGGCAACCAGTTCGGCCTGCACAGCCTGCTTACCCACTTCGTCAACGCCGCCTTCTGCGCGCACCCGCTGGCGATGTCCGGCAACAGCGGCTGGTACAACTACCCGATGGCGCGCTGGGGCGGCGAGTTCGCCCAGCAGATCAGCCCGGCGGTGAACGTGCGCACCGGCTGGTTCCAGGTCAACCCGAACCTGGGCGGCAACATCGAGCGCAACGCGTTCCGTCCGTTCGTCTCGGGCACCACCGGTTCGCTGTTCCCGGTGGAAGTGACCTGGACCCCGGCCAAGGGCAGCCGCTACGCAGGCGTGTACAAGTTCGGCGGTTACTACGACACCTCGCGCGTGGACAAGCGCGGTCTGGACACTTCGCCGACCACCGGCCGCCACGGCGCCTACGTGCTGGCCGAGCAGCGCCTGACCCAGGAATCAGCCGACCCGAGCCGCGGCCTCACCGCCTTCGCGCAGTACATGGTGTCCGACACCGATACCGCGCAGATCAAGCGCTGGTACGCGCTGGGTGGCGTCTACCAGGGCATCGGCTCGCGCGCGCAGGACAGCATCGCCCTGGGCTACGTCGGCGCCGACATCAACGACCGCCTGGTCGATGCGCGCCGGGCCACGCTGATGAGCGGTGGCGTGCCCACCGATTCGCCGCTGTACAACCTCAGCCAGGCCGAGGAGCTGTTCGAACTGTCCTACAGCTTCCAGGTGAACCCCTGGCTGATGATCCGCCCGGACGTGCAGTACATCGTCAACCCGGGCACGTTCAATTACAGCGGTACCGACAACGCCTGGGCCGTGGGTGTCCAGGCCAAGGTGACCTTCTGATGGCCGCGCGCTCCCTCCACGCTCTGGTGACTGCCATGAAATTCCCGTTCGCTTCCGTTGTCCTCGCCGGTGCGCTCAGCGCCTCCCCCCTGCTGGCCCTTGCCGCACCGCCGCCGGCGGTGCTGCAGGTCGGCCAGCTGCGCATCGGCGAGGGCAGCCCCCGCACCATCGTGCCGATCACCGGTGCCACCGCTGAGGTCGCGCTGCAGCAGGCCGCCGCGATTGCTGGCAGCAAGGCCACCGACATCGCCGAGTGGCGCATCGATTACCTGGACATCGCCACCGATGGCAAGGCACTGGTCGCGCTGGGCAAGCGCATCCAGGCCACGCTGGGCGGCAAGCCGGTCATCGTCACCTTCCGTACCAAGGCCGAAGGCGGCGCCAAGCCGATCAGCGATGCCGACTACGGTGCGCTGTACGCCACGCTGCTGCGCGGCGGCGTCGCCCAGCTGATCGACGTGGAGATGTTCCGCGACCCGAAGATCGTGCAGTCGCTGGTGGCACAGGCGCACCAGGCCGGGGTCAAGGTGGTGATGTCCAACCATGACTTCCATGCCACGCCGTCGCGCGAGGAGATCGTCGCGCGCCTGCTGAAGCAGCAGGCACTGGGTGCCGACGTGCTGAAGATCGCGGTGATGCCGCGTGATGCCGGCGATGTGCTGGCCCTGCTCGATGCCACCTGGCAGGTGCGCCAGCAGAGCGACAAGCCGCTGCTGACCATGTCGATGGGCGGCACCGGCGTGGTTTCGCGCCTGGCCGGCGAAACCTTCGGCCAGGCCCTGACCTTCGGCATGATCGGCACCCCGTCGGCGCCGGGCCAGGTCGAGGTCGATCGCCTGCAGGACGTCCTGCAGGTCATCCATGCATCCAGCCAGGCCGGTCACTGAGACCTTCCCCGCCGGACGTTTCACCGCACCACGCTGTTGCAGGAAACCGCACCATGAGCCACGCCTCCGCCGCTGCACCGCCGCTTGTCCTTGAACGGATGAGTCCCTTCCAGTGGACCGCCATCGCCATCTGCGTGCTGTTGAACATGCTCGATGGCTTCGATGTGATGGTCATGGCCTTCACCGCGCCGCACGTGTCGGCGGACTGGGTACTGTCGGGCAAGGTACTGGGGCTGATGCTCAGTGCTGGCCTGGTCGGCATGGCGCTGGGTTCGTTCCTGCTGGCGCCGTTGGCGGACCGCTGGGGCCGGCGGCCGATGATCGTCTGCTGCCTGCTGATCCTCACCAGCGGCATGGCGCTGTCGGCGCTGGCCGCCAACGCCTGGCAGCTGGGCGCGCTGCGCGTCTACACCGGCATCGGCATCGGCGGCATGCTGGCCGGTGTCGGCGTGATCACCGCCGAGTACGCCAACGCCAAGTGGCGCAGCACGGCGGTCGCGCTGCAGGCCACCGGCTATCCGATCGGTGCCACCGCCGGCGGCCTGCTGGCGGCGTGGATGCTGGAACACTGGTCCTGGCACAGCGTGTTCCTGATCGGCGCAGGCGCGTCGCTGCTGTGCATTCCGCTGGTGCTGAAGTGCCTGCCGGAATCGCTGGATTTCCTGGTCGCGCGTCGACCGGCCAATGCGCTGCCGCGCCTCAACGCGCTGCTGTCGCGCATGCGCATGCCGGAACTGCAGGCGCTGCCGCCGGCACCGGTGCGCAATGGCCAGCGCCAGGGCTATGCGGCGCTGTTCGTCGGCGACCTGCGTCGCGTCGCGCTGCTGATCGCGCTGGCGTTCTTCCTGCACATGTTCGCGTTCTATTTCGTGCTGAGCTGGACGCCGAAGCTGCTGGTCTCGGCCGGCGTGTCGGCACAGCAGGGGATTACCGGTGGCGTGCTGCTGAACCTGGGTGGCATCGTGGGTGGCAGCCTGTTCGGCTGGCTGGCGTCGCGCTGGTCGCTGTCGAAGCTGACCGCGGGCGCGCTGCTGCTGGCGATGGTGTCGATGCTGGGCTTTGCGGCGTTCAACACGCAGCTGGGCGTGGCCTTCCCGCTGGCCTTCGTGATCGGTGCGGCGCTGTTCGCGGCGATGGCCGGCCTGTACGCGGCGGCGCCGGTGGTGTTCGCCGCCGAAGTGCGCACCACCGGCCTGGGCTGGGCGATCGGCATCGGCCGCGTCGGCGCGATCCTTTCTCCGCTGACCGTGGGCGTGCTGGTCGATGGCCACTGGCAGCCGTCCGCGCTGTACGTGCTGTGCGCCTTGCCGCTGCTGCTGGCGGC
>JAFAFD010000061.1 GCA_023423675.1 Pseudomonadota bacterium
GCCGCGCGCGCGCGATCGGCCTGGCAGTGAAGCGCGCCGGTGCGGGCGACATCATCCTGATCGCCGGCAAGGGCCACGAGCCCTACCAGGAGGTCAACGGCGTTCGCCATGATTTCGACGACACCGAAGTGTCGGCTGCCGCGCTGGCTGCCAAGGCCGGTGTGATCGCAGCACAGGCAGGGGAGGGCATCGCATGAAGCGCACCCTGCTTTCGCTGATCGCGCACTGGGCCGGTGGTGAGATCCACGGCGACGACGTGGCCATCGATGCGGTCAGCAATGACACCCGCAGCCTGGGCGCCGGCACCCTGTACGTGGCCCTGCGCGGCGAGCGTTTCGACGGCCATGACTTCGCCGCCGATGCGCAGGCGCGTGGCGCGAGCGCGCTGCTGGTCGAGCGCCTGCTGCCGCTGGATGTGCCGCAGGTGCTGGTGGCTGACAGCGAACTGGCCCTGGCCAGGATTGCCGCCGGCATGCAGCGCGACCGCGACACCGAGGTGTTCGCGATCACCGGCAGCAACGGCAAGACCAGCGTCAAGAGCCTGCTGCTGGCGATCCTGCAGCAGGTGGCCGAGCACGTGCACAAGGTGGTCTACGCCAACCCGGGCAACCGCAACAACGAGATCGGCCTGCCGCTGGCGGTGATCGATGCCCCGGAAGATGCCGACTACGCCGTCTACGAGATGGGCGCCGGCAAGCCGGGCGACATCGCCTACCTGACCGACATCGCCCGCCCGCGCTATGCGCTGGTCAACAACATCGCTCCGGCGCACCTGGAACGCATGGGCAGCCTGCTCGGCGTGGCGGTGACAAAGGGCGCGATCTATGCCGCGCTGCCGGCCGATGGCGTGGCCGTCATCAATGTCGACGATGCCTACGGCCGCTGGTTCGAACAGCATTTCGTCGGTACCCCGGCGCGCTGCCGGGTGCTGCGCTACGGCCTGGACCACAGCGCCGATGTCACCGCGCGCGACATCCGCGCCGGTGCGCAGGGCAGCCAGTTCACCCTGGTCGCGCCGCAGGGCGAGGTCCGCATTGCACTTGGCCTGCCGGGCCGGCACAACGTCAGCAACGCGCTGGCCGCGGCCAGCCTGGCGCTGGGCGCCGGCATCGACCTGACCCTGGTGGCATCGGGCCTGGCTGCCGCGCAGCCGGTACCGGGCCGCCAGATCGCCCACCAGCTGCGCAATGGCGCGGTGCTGGTGGACGACAGCTACAACGCCAACCCCGGTTCGCTGGCCGCCGCCATCGATGCCCTGGCCGCCGCCCCGGAAGAGGGCTGGCTGGTGCTGGGCGACATGCGCGAGCTGGGCCCGGACGCCGAAACGCTGCACGCGCAGGCCGGCACCCGCGCACGTGCCGCCGGCCTCAAGCGCCTGTATGCACTGGGCCCGCTCAGTGCCGCCGCCGCCACCGCCTTCGGCGAAGGCGGCCGTCATTTCGCCACCCGTGACGCGCTGTCGCAGGCGCTGAAGGACGAGCTGCACGCTGGCGTGCGCTGCCTGGTCAAGGGTTCCCGTGGCAGCGCCATGGACACGATTGTCAAAGCGCTGCTGGCGCAAGGAGAGGAATCCCCGCATGTTGTATGAACTGGCTCGATGGTTGCAGCAGTTGGAGAGCCTGTTCGGGCTGTTCAACTACCAGACGTTCCGCGCCATCCTTGCCGCGCTGACGGCCCTGTTCCTGTCGCTGTGGCTCGGCCCGGCGGTGATCCGCCGTCTTGCCCAGTTCAAGGGCGGCCAGCCGATCCGTACCGACGGCCCGCAGACCCACTTCGTCAAGGCCGGCACGCCCACCATGGGCGGTTCGCTGATCCTGCTCACCGTCACCCTGTCGGTGCTGATGTGGGCCGACCTGCGCAACCGCTACGTATGGCTGGTGCTGGCCGTCATGCTGTGCTTCGGTGCCATCGGCTGGTACGACGACTGGATCAAGATCGTGCGCCGCGACCCGAACGGCCTGGCCTCGCGCTGGAAGTACCTGCTGCAGTCGATCTTCGGCCTGGCCGCGGGCATCTTCCTGCTGCAGACCGCCGACGTGCCGGCCGCGCTGACCTTCTACATCCCGATGTTCAAGTCGATCGCGCTGCCGCTGGCCGGCATCAGCTTCGTGGCCATCGCCTACTTCTGGATCGTCGGCTTCTCCAACGCGGTCAACCTGACCGACGGTCTGGACGGCCTGGCGATCATGCCCACCGTGCTGGTGGCCTGCGGCCTGGGCGTGTTCGCCTACGCCTCGGGCAACGTGGTGTTCGCCAACTACCTGCAGATTCCGCAGATCCCCGGTGCCGGTGAGCTGGTCATCATCTGCGCGGCCATCGCCGGCGCGGGCCTGGGCTTCCTGTGGTTCAACACCTATCCGGCCATGGTCTTCATGGGCGACATCGGCGCACTGGCGCTGGGCGCGGTGCTGGGCACGATCGCGGTCATCACCCGCCAGGAGCTGGTGCTGGTGATCATGGGCGGCGTGTTCGTCATCGAAACGCTGTCGGTGATGATCCAGGTGGCCTCGTTCAAGCTGACCGGCAAGCGCGTGTTCCGCATGGCGCCGATCCACCACCACTTCGAGCTGAAGGGCTGGCCGGAGCCGCGCGTGATCGTGCGCTTCTGGATCATCTCGGTCGTGCTCGTGCTGATCGGCCTTGCCACCCTGAAGGTGCGCTGAGAATGAACGACCTGTCCCGCCAGGCAACACGCCTCGAAGCCATCGAAGGCAGCTACGACAAGTGGCTGCTGGGCGCGATCATCGCGCTCACGGGCATTGGCGTGGTGATGGTGGCGTCCAGCTCGATCGCACTGATGAGCAGCCCGTTCTACTACCTCAACCGCCACCTGATCTTCCTGGCGGTGGGCATCGTGCTGGCGGTCGTGGCCGCCCGCACCGAGCTGAAGTCGATCGAGCAGTACAACCAGATCCTGTTGCTGGGCTGCTTCGTGCTGCTGCTGGCGGTGTTCACGCCGGGCCTGGGCAGCACCGTCAACGGCGCGCGCCGCTGGATCAACCTGGGCATTTCCAAGTTCCAGACGGTCGAAGCGGTGAAGGTGCTCTACATCGTCTGGCTGTCCAGCTATCTGGTGCGTTTCCGCGATGAGGTCAATGCGACCTGGCCGGCGATGCTCAAGCCGCTGGGCGTGGCCGGTGCGCTGGTCGTGCTGCTGCTGCTGCAGCCCGACTTCGGTTCGTCCACCCTGCTGCTGGCGATCACCGCCGGCATGCTGGTGCTGGGCGGGGTGAACATGCCGCGCATGTCGATGCCGGTGATCATCGGCCTGGTCGGCATGAGCGCGCTGGCGATCATCGAGCCGTACCGCATGCGCCGCATCACCTCCTTCCTCGACCCGTGGGCCGACCAGCAGGGCGACGGCTACCAGCTGTCCAACGCGCTGATGGCCGTGGGCCGTGGCGAGTGGACCGGCGTGGGCCTGGGCAACTCGGTGCAGAAGCTGTACTACCTGCCCGAAGCGCATACCGACTTCATCTTCTCGGTCACCGCCGAGGAATTCGGCTTCCTGGGTACCTGCATCATCGTCGCCCTGTACGCACTGCTGGTTGGCCGCACCTTCTGGCTGGGCATGCGCTGCGTGGAAATGAAGCGCCACTTCTCCGGCTACATCGCCTTCGGCATCGGCCTGTGGATCAGCATGCAGACCTTCGTCTCGATCGGCGTGAACCTGGGCATCCTGCCGACCAAGGGCCTGACCCTTCCGCTGATCTCCTCGGGCGGTTCGTCGGTGCTGATGACCTGCGTGGCGATGGGCCTGCTGCTGCGCGTGTCCTATGAACTGAAGCGCGCCGAGCGCCGCCAGGCCGTGCGCATCGGCGGTGGCGAAGAGGCCGCGGGCGCGCCCGTGGCCGAACCGGCTGCACCGGCCGCTGCCACCAGCGCGCCGAAGGCTGCCGAACAGGTGGCTGCCGCTGCACCGGCCGCTGCACGTGGCACCAGCCGCCTGCAGTCGCGCATCGAACCGACGTTCGGGAGGCTGTCATGAGCACTGCCTCCACGACGACTGCCAACGCCCGCCCGGTGATGATCCTGGCCGGCGGCACCGGTGGCCACATCTTCCCCGGCCTGGCCGTGGCCCGGGTGCTGCGCCAGCGTGGCGTGCCGGTCACCTGGATGGGCGCCGACGGTGCGATGGAAACCCGCCTGGTGCCGCAGCACGACATCCCGGTCGACACCCTGGCCATCACCGGCCTGCGCGGCAAGGGCAAGCTGGCCCTGCTGGGCGCACCGTGGCGGCTGATGCGCGCGCTGCGTGCGGCCGGCATGATCATCCGCAAGCGCCAGCCGCGCGCCGTGGTCGCCTTCGGTGGCTTCGCCTCCGGCCCTGGTGGCATCGCCACCCGCCTGCACGGCCTGCCGCTGCTGGTGCACGAGCAGAACCGTGCGCCGGGCATGACCAACCGCATCCTGTCGCGCTACGCGCGCCGCCTGCTGACCGGTTTCCCGGGCACCTTCGCCAAGCGCGAAGAGTTCGTCGGCAACCCGGTGCGCGCGGAAATCGCCGCCATCGCGCCGCCGGAACAGCGCTTCGCCGATCGCCAGGGGCCGCTGCGCCTGCTGGTGGTGGGCGGCAGCCAGGGCGCACGCGCGCTCAACACCGGCGTGCCGCAGGCGATTGCCGCGCTGGCCGGCACCGTGCCAGTGCAGGTGCGCCACCAGAGCGGCGAGAAGCTGCATGGCGAAGCCGTGCAGGCCTATGCCGAGGCCGGCGTGCAGGCTGACATCACCCCGTTCATCGCCGACATGGCCGATGCCTTCGCCTGGGCCGACCTGGTGGTGTGCCGTGCCGGCGCGTCCACCCTGGCCGAACTCTGCGCGGTGGGCGTGGGCAGCGTGCTGGTGCCGTTCCCTGCTGCCGTCGACGATCACCAGACCCGCAATGCGGAGTATCTGGTCGAGCGCGACGCGGCCGTGTTGCTGAAGCAGGATGGAACGCTGGCCGACGGCATTGCCGCACTGCTGCGCGAACTGTCCGAAAATCCCGCCCGCCGCATGCAGATGGCGCAAGCCGCGCGTGCCCTGGCCAAGGTCGATGCCGCCGAGCGCATCGCCGATATCATTCTTGAGGAAGCTGTATGAAGAAGGCCCGCCACTGCGCCTGCCACGCGCGAGGCCGCGCATGATCCGCCGCCTGCACGACACCAACGACCTGGTGCGCGCGTTCCCGCGCGTGCATTTCGTCGGCATCGGCGGTACCGGCATGAGCGGCATTGCCGAAGTGATGCTGACGCTGGGCTATGAAGTGTCCGGTTCGGACAACGCCGACAACGCGGCCACCCGCCGCCTGGCCGGCCTGGGTGCACGCATCATGCGTGGCCACTCGGCCGCCAACGTGCTGGGCACCGACTGCGTGGTGGTCTCCAGCGCCATCCGCGAAGACAACCCGGAACTGATGGAAGCGCGCAGCCAGCGTATTCCGATCATGCCGCGCGCGGCGATGCTGGCCGAGCTGATGCGCTTCCGCCGCGGCATCGCCGTGGCCGGCACGCACGGCAAGACCACCACCACCAGCCTGACCGCGGCGGTGCTGAGCGAAGGTGGCCTGGACCCGACGTTCGTGATCGGTGGCCAGCTGCTGGCCGCCGGTGCCAACGCCAAGCTGGGCGGTGGCCAGTGGCTGGTGGCCGAGGCCGATGAAAGCGACGGCAGCTTCCTGCGCCTGAACCCGCTGATGTCGATCATCACGAACATCGATGCCGACCACCTGGAAAACTACGGCAACGACTTTGCCCGCGTGCAGGCGGCCTTCGCCGAGTTCCTGCAGCGCCTGCCGTTCTACGGCCTGGCCGTGCTGTGCATCGACGACCCGGAAGTGGCCGCACTGGCTGCCAAGACCCCGCGCCACGTGATGAGCTACGGCATGAGCCCGCAGGCCGACGTGCGCGCCGAGAACGTGGTGCAGGAAGGGTCGCGCATGCGCTTCACCCTGCGCCTGCCGCAGGGCACCAGCCAGGAAGTGGTGCTGGCCCTGCCGGGCAGGCACAACGTGCTGAACGCACTGGCCGCTGCGGCGGTGGGCTGGCAGCTGGGCGTGGCCCCGGATGCGATCGCCCGCGCGCTGGAAAGCTTCGCCGGCGTCGGCCGCCGCTTCAACGACCTGGGCGAAGTGACCACGGCCAGTGGCGCCAAGGTCCGCATCATCGACGACTACGGCCATCACCCGAGCGAGCTGGAAGCGGTGTTCGCCGCCGCCCGCGGTGGCTGGACCGACAAGCGCCTGGTGGTGGCCTTCCAGCCGCACCGCTACAGCCGTACCCGTGACCAGTTCGACAAGTTCGCCGCCGTGCTGTCCAGCGTCGATGCGCTGGTGCTGAGCGAGGTCTACCCGGCCGGCGAGGAGCCGATTGCCGGTGCCGATTCGCATGCCCTGGCCCGCGCCATCCGTGCGCGAGGCCGCAGCGAGCCGGTGGTGGTGGGCAAGGCCGCCGAGCTGGCCACCGTGCTGCCGGACGTACTGCAGGACGGTGACCTGCTGCTGATGATGGGCGCGGGTGACATCGGCGCCGTCGCCAGCCAGATCGCCGTTGAAGGTTTCAAGGCGGAGGGCCAGGCGTGAGCACGCTGACCTTCCCGCCGCTGCGCGCCACCGCCCCGGCCGTGTTCGGCCGCGTCGCCGTGCTGCTCGGCGGCAGCTCCAGCGAACGCGAGGTGTCGCTGGATTCGGGCCGCAACGTACTGGAAGCCCTGCAGTCGCGCGGCGTCGATGCGTTCGCCGTGGATGGCATTCCGGCGCTGGCCAAGGCGCTGGCCGCCGGCGGCGTCGACCGCGTGTTCAACATCCTGCACGGCCACAACGGTGGCGGTGAGGACGGCATCGTGCAGGGCCTGATGGACGCCTTCGGCGTGCCGTACACCGGTTCGGACGTGCTGGGCTCGGCGCTGAGCATGGACAAGATCCGCACCAAGCAGGTGTGGCTGTCGCTGGGCCTGCCGACGCCGCAGTACAGGAAGGTGACCGCGGAGAACGTGCATGCCAACGCAGCCGAGCTCGGCCTGCCGGTGGTGGTCAAGCCGGCCAACGAAGGCTCCAGCGTGGGCATCAGCCGGGTGACCGACGACGCCGGCCTGGACGAAGCCGTGGCCCTGGCCGCGCGCTACGACGGCCAGCTGCTGATGGAACAGATGGTGGTGGGCGACGAACTGACCGTGGCCATCCTAGGTGATGTCGCGCTGCCGTCGATCCGCATCGTGCCCAAGGGCCAGTGGTACGACTACAACGCCAAGTACATCGCCGAGGACACCCAGTACCTGTGCCCGGGCCTGGATGGCGCTGACGAAGAAGAAATCCGCCGCATCGCCCTGGCCGCGTTCCGCGCTGCCGGCTGCCGTGGCTGGGGCCGCGTGGACGTGATGCGTGACCGCGCCAGCGGCCGCTTCTTCCTGCTGGAAGTGAACACCGCGCCGGGCATGACCAGCCACTCGCTGGTGCCCAAGGCTGCGGCACAGGCCGGCATCGGTTTCGAGGAACTGGTGTGGCGCGTGCTGGAACAGACCCTGGAGGCATCGCACGCATGAACGCGGTGCTGCGCATCTTCGTCTGGCTGTTGGCCCTGTCGGTGGTTGCACTGCCGGTGGTGGCCGTGGTCAATGGCTGGGTCGGCGCCGAGCGCTGGCCGCTGGCGAAGCTGCGCGTGCACGGTGAGTTCAAGCGGGTGCCGCCGGAACAGCTGCAGCAGGTGCTGCTGCCGTACGCACATGCGGGCTTCTTCGCGGTCAAGCTGCAGGACGCGCAGGACGCCCTGGAAAAGCTGCCGTGGGTGGAAAGCGCGCAGGTGCGCAAGCAGTGGCCGGACGTGCTGGAAGTGACCCTGGTCGAGCACAAGCCGTTCGCGCGCTGGGGCGAAGGCCGCCTGCTCTCCGAGCAGGGCAAGCTGTTCCCCACGCCGAAGAAGCTGGCCGACCTGCAGCTGCCCGAGCTGGACGGCCCGGACAGCCAGACCGAAGAAGTGGTGAAGCTGTACAACGATGCGCGCGCGCTGTTCGCACCGGCCGGTGTGGACGTGCGCCGCCTGACCATGGATGCGCGCGGCAGCTGGTCGCTGCTGCTGAGCAATGGCACCGAAGTCGTGGTCGGCCGTGACGATGCCCGCTCGCGCCTGCAGCGCTTCGTGCGCGTGCTGCCGCAGCTGGCCAACCAGGCCGCACCGATTGAACGGGCGGACCTCCGCTATACCAATGGTTTCACGTTGAGCTGGGGCACCCCGCCCCCGGCCGACGCGCCGGCCACCCCGGCACGAAGGACGCAGGAAAGGACATGAATCGCAAGGGTGACAAATCGCTGATCGTCGGCCTGGATATCGGCACCTCCAAGGTGGTGGCGCTGGTGGGCGAGTATTCGCCGGGCAACCCGATCGAAGTGATCGGCATCGGCTCGCATGAATCGCGCGGCCTCAAGCGCGGCGTGGTGGTGGACATCGAATCGACCGTGCAGTCGATCCAGCGTGCGGTGGAAGAAGCCGAGCTGATGGCCGGCTGCGAGATCCGCTCGGTGTACGCCTCCATTTCCGGCAACCACGTGCAGTGCAAGAACTCGCCCGGCATCGTGCCGATCCGCGACGGCGAAGTGACCTGGGGTGACCTGGATCGCGTGCTTGATGCGGCCAAGGCGGTGGCGATCCCGGCTGACCAGAAGATCCTGCATGCGATCCCGCGCGAGTACGTGCTGGATGATTCGCAGGAAGGCATCCGCAACCCGGTCGGCATGACCGGCGTGCGCCTGGAAGTGCATGCCCACCTGGTGGTCTGCGCGCAGTCCGCTGCGGCCAACATCAGCAAGTGCGTGCAGCGCTGCGGCCTGCAGGTGGACGATCTGGTGCTGTCCTCGCTGGCCTCCAGCGTGGCGGTGCTGACTGCCGACGAAAAGGAACTGGGCGTGGTGCTGGTCGACATGGGCGCCGGCACCACCGACATCGCCGTGTTCGTGCAGGGCGCGATCT
>JAFAFD010000130.1 GCA_023423675.1 Pseudomonadota bacterium
GCGTTCCTCCACGTACACGCTGCCGCCCCACACATGGTCCAGCAGCTGGGCGCGGGTGTAGACGCGCTCGGGGTGGGTCATGAAGAAGTGCAGCAGGCGGTATTCGGTCGGGCCGATCGGCACCGGCGGGTCGTTGGCGAACACGCGGTGGGCGGCGCCGTCGATGCGGATCGGGCCGACCGACACGCTGCCGTCCTCGTCGTCATCGCGGGCGCGGCGCATGACCGCGCGGATGCGGGCCAGCAGTTCGCGGGCCGAGAACGGCTTGACCACGTAGTCGTCGACACCGGCTTCGAGGCCGCCGACGCGATCGTTCTCTTCACCGCGCGCGGTCAGCATGATGATCGGCACCTCGCGGGTCAGGGTTTCCTTGCGCCAGCGACGGGCCAGGTCCAGGCCGCTGGTGCCGGGCAGCATCCAGTCCAGCAGGATCAGGTCGGGGACGCGGTCGGCGATCGCGGTCTGGGCCTCGCGGGCATCGCCGGCGTGGACAGGTTCGTAATCGCCCTTGCGCAGGGCGAAGGCGACCATTTCGCGGATCGCGGGCTCGTCATCGACGATCAGGATGCGTTTCTGCACGAGGACACCGTAGGGCTCGGTTACTGGAGTGGTGCCAGTAGACTACGGTTTGATGACATGTTTGTGACTGCCTGGCCGGGATCGGCGCTGATTGCCATGCCCCGGTCATGCGGCGCTCAGCGCCGGTCCAGCTCCGGGTCCTGCACGCCCTGGCGGCGCAGCTCCAGCACGGTGGGGGTGATGGTCTCGATGCGCGCATCCACCCGCGCGCGGCCGACATAGTCGAGCTCGGGGTTGCGCTTGAGCGCCTGCAGCTGCATCAGTGCCTGCTCCGGGCGGCCGCCGAGGAAGGCCGCCTCGGCATAGGCCTCGCTGGCCCGCACGCTGTCCCCGGCCAGTTCGCTGGCACGGGCGTAGCGCTGCTGGAAAACCGGATCGTTACCGCTTTGCGACAGCAGGGGCCGCAGCATCGCCTGGGCGCGCTGGCCGGCCTCGCGTCCGCCCTGTTCATTCAGGATCTCGGCGTAGGTCAGCGAGACCGGGCGGCTGTTGGGGTGTTCGCGCAGCAGCTGTTCGAAACGGGCGTTAGCCTGGACCGGCTGGCCGGCGCGGGATTCCGCCTCGCCCAGGGCCAGGGCCACGAACAGGCTGTCCGGATGGGTCTGCAGCAGGCTGGCCAGGGCCTGCCGGGCCTGGTTGGCGCCGCTGCGGCCGCCGCGCATGGCGGCCAGGGCCTGGCCATAGCGCTGGGCGTCGGTCAGGCCGTCCTTCTGGCGCCGGGCCAGGTCGGCGTACTCGCGCTCCAGGTCCGGCGTGGTGTCGGCGCTGAGTACCCGCAGGCGCTCGCGTGCCCAGTCGAAATCACCGCTGGCGCCGCGGCTGAGCTGGCCGATCGGCAGGCGCAGAACGGTGCTGGGCAGCAGCGGGTTGCTGCCACGCAGCAGCGGCTCGCCCAGGCTGGGATCGGCCGGGTTGACCCGCTCCTTGCGCTCGCCGCTGGGGGTGCTGGTGGTCAGCAGCACCGTGTCCTTCTTCATCTGCTGCGCGCGGGCCTTGGCCTCGCTGATGCGGGTGGTATTGACCGGGTGGGTCTGCAGGAAGTCCGGGGCCTGGTAACCGCCGTCGTTGCCGCGCATGGCGGCCGACATCCGCTCGAAGAAGCCGGCCATGGCGTCCACGTCGTAGCCGCTGCGCGACAGGGTGCGGATGCCCAGGCGGTCGGCCTCGGATTCGTTGGACCGGGTGTAGTTGATCTGCCGCTGCTGCATCAGGCCCATGCCGGAGCTGATCGCGGCCATGGTCGCGTTGCCGGAGGAGGAGCTGTTGCTGGCCTGCGCGGCCACCACTGCCGCCAGCATGCCCAGCAGGATCGGGATCTGGTCGCGCTGGGCCCGCTCGACCCCGCGCAGCACGTGCTGCTGGGTGACGTGGGCGATTTCATGTGACAGCACCGCCGCCACCTCGTCCTCGCGCTCGGCCGTCAGCACCAGGCCGGCGTTGACCCCGATGTAGCCGCCGAGGGTGGCGAAGGCGTTGATCTGTCGGTCCTTCATCACGAAGAACGTGTAGGACTGGCGCGGCTGGTCGCTGTTGGAACCCAGCCGGGTGCCCATGGTCTGCAGCCAGTCGTTGACCAGCGGGTCGTCCAGCAGGTACCCGTAGTTGCGCAGCTCGCGCAGCATCATGGCGCCGTACTCGGCCTGCCGTGCCGGGGTCAGCAGTTCGCCGGCCGACGACCCGATGTCCGGCAGCTTCTCCTGGGCCTGGGCCAGTGGCATGGCCAGGGCCAGGGTGACGGCGGTAGTCAGCAGCAGGGCTCGCAAGCGGGAGGTCCTCGGGCGGGGCGCGCCAAGCGTGGCAGGGCAGGGGGCAACCATTCGTTAATCCACAGTGTTGCGGTCGTGGCGTGGAAATTCCAGCACACCGGTACCATATATGGACCGTCGATCCATCGTGGAGTTTCCCGTGACAGACCAGCCCGCTGGCGCCTCGCCCGCCATCACCATCTATTCCACCGCCGTCTGCCCGTACTGCGTGGCGGCCAAGAACTTCCTCAAGAGCAAGGGCCAGCAGTGGACCGAGGTCCGCATCGACCTGGACCCGGTCGAGCGCGAGAAGATGATGTCCCTGACCCGCCGCACCAGCGTGCCGCAGATCTTCGTCGGCGACGTCCATGTCGGCGGCTACGACGACATGATGGCCCTGCATCGCGAAGGCAAGCTCGAGCCGCTGCTGGCCGGGCAGGGCCAGGCATGAGCGCGGCCGACGACGGCAGCAAGGACCGCATCGCCGAATTCACCGCGTTCCGCAAGCGCATGAACGAACGCATCCTGGGCGAGCCGAACCAGGTGGTGCGGCGCTTCTTCGCGCTGGACACGCAGACCTACCAGGCCGGCGCGCTGGACGTGAAGACCAAGGAGCTGCTGGGCCTGGTGGCGTCGATGGTGCTGCGCTGCGACGACTGCATCAGCTACCACGTGGCCCAGTGCAAGGAAGCCGGGGTGACCCGTGAAGAGTTCTTCGAGACCTTCTCGGTCGGCTTGGTGGTCGGCGGCTCGATCGTGATCCCGCACCTGCGCCGCGCGGTCGACTTCCTCGACCAGCTCGAAGGCGGCGCCGCCGCCCCGGAAGCGCACGAGCACTGACTGCTCCGGTAGTGCCGGCCGCTGGCCGGCATTGCCTGAACCCCAGATTGCCGGGGTTGCCGGCCAGCGG
>JAFAFD010000188.1 GCA_023423675.1 Pseudomonadota bacterium
TTTGGAGACTGCGTAGATGAAAGCCCGCCTGATCGCCACCGGTGAACGCGCACCCAGCTGGGTCGCGCAGGGTTTCGCCGAATACCAGAAGCGGCTGTCGCACTGGCTGCCGTTCGAACTGGTGGAAATCGAGCCGGGCCTGCGTGGCAAGGGCCGCGATGCGCGTCGCGCCACCGAGGACGAAGGCAAGCGGGTGATCGCTGCGCTGCCGAAGAACGCCTACGTGGTGGCGCTGGACGTGCCGGGCCGCCAGCTCAGTTCGGAACAGCTCGCGCAGCGCCTGGAGCATTGGCGGGGGCAGGGCAGGGACCTGGCGTTCCTGATCGGTGGCCCGGAAGGCCACTCGCCGGAAGTGTCCGCGCTGGCCGATGAGAAGTGGTCGATCGGACCGCTGACCCTGCCGCACATGCTGGTGCGGCTGGTGGTCGCCGAGCAGCTGTATCGGGCCGCCGCAATGATTGCGAATCACCCCTACCATCGCGCGTGAAGAGTGGTTATACTAGTCGTCTGCCCGAATAGCTCAGCCGGTTAGAGCACTTGACTGTTAATCAGGGGGTCGTTGGTTCGAGTCCAACTTCGGGCGCCACCTTTGAAAACCCGCATCGCGAGATGCGGGTTTTTTTTGCGTCTATTGTCAGGCCCTGAGATTCCTGTAGAGCCGAACCCACGTTCGGCTGCTCTGCTTCGCAGCGTCAGTCGCGCATGGCTCGACTCTACAAGGTGAAGCAGCCGGGCATGGGCTCGGCGCTGCGGTTCCGGCAAAAACAAAGGCCCGGGCAGATGCCCGGGCCTTTGCAGGTGACGCGCCTTCGATTACTTGAAGGTGTACTTGGCGCCGACGGTGAAGTAACGGCCAATCGCGCCGCTGAAGTGCAGCGGGTTGTAGTTGACCGCACCGTAGGTGCTGGGGTCGAGCGGAGCGATGCGGTCGAACACGTTCTGCACCGAGGCGTTCAGTTCGAAGGCTTCGGTGATGTTCCAGCGGCCGGACAGGTCGAAGGTGGTGAAGGAGGAGATCTTCTCCACCGGCGAACCGTCTTCATAGAAGGCCAGGTAGTCGCCACCGCGGCGGTCCTTGTTCTCCATGCTGTCGATGTAGTTCACCACACCGCTGACGCTCCACGGACCCTGCTTCCAGGTGGTGCCGAAGTTGATCTTGTCCTGCGGCGTACCGATGCAGTTGGTCACGTCGCAGTTGCCGTGGGTGCCGACGTAATCGACGGTGGTGTCACCCTCGGTACGTTCGAACTTCAGGATGTGGCTCCACTGCAGGTCCATTTCCAGCTGGCCGGCGCCGAAGTCGAAGGTCTGGCGCACGTCGGTGTCGATACCGCGGACACGCGAGGAGTTGGCGTTCACGTACGCGGTGTTGACCGCCAGGATCGTGCCGCTGTTGGCCACGCCACCGATGTTGTTGGAATCGCGCAGGACGTTGCCGGCGGCGATCGCATCGGCGGTGCTGCCCTGGGCGATTTCGTTGGTGCGCTTGATTTCCCAGGCGTCAACGGTCAGCGAGGTGGTGGAGGTCGGCTGCAGCACGATACCCACCGAGTAGCTCTTGGACTCTTCCGGCTTCAGGTCCTTGTTCGGGCGGGTGATGATCGCCACCGAGCGCGCGGTGCACTCGTTGGCCGGATCGATGGCGCAGCGCACCGGATCGCGGGCGTTGGAGAAGGCGGCCAGGCCACCGTCACCGTTCTCGGCCGGGTTCGGCGCGCGGAAGCCTTCGGCGTAGCTGGCGCGCAGGGCGATCCAGTCGGCCGGGGTCCACTTCACGCCCAGCTTCGGCGTGGCCTTGCCTTCACCGCTCTCGTACTTGTCGTAACGCACGGCGCCCGACAGTTCCAACGATTCCAGCACCGGTGCGGACAGTTCGGCGTAGCCGGCGTACACGTTCTGGGTGCCGTCATAGGCCGAGTAGCCCAGGCCGATGATCTGGCCGACGTCGGTGAAGGTCTGCGGGGTCAGGCTGTTGCTGGTCTTGCGCCATTCGGTACCGAAGGCCAGGCCCAGCGGGCCGCCCTTCAGGTCCATCAGGCTGCGCGAGATGGTGAAGTCGAACATGTCCAGGCTGGACTTGGCGCGGGCGCTGATGGTCGGGCTGATCGCGTCGTAGACCGACTGCGGGGTCAGCGAGGCGTTGTCGCCGATACGCCAGGTGCCATACGGACAGGCCGGGTTGCCCAGCACGCAGCGCACGGCGTCATAGTTCAGGAAGCCGGTGCGCTTGTTGACCAGGTCGGTGCCCGAGTGCAGGTAGGCGGTGTCGTAGCTCCACTCACCCCAGTTGCCCTTTACGCCCACCAGGAAGCGGTTGAACTCGTTGGTGTTGTTGGTCACGCGCGGGCCGACGTCCCAGGCGCTGTAGCGCAGGCGCGCAGCGTAGGGCAGCGGATTGTCCGGGTGGCCGGCGTAGAGCATGGTCGCACCGGCGCCGCTGTTGGCGTTGACCGGGCCGCCCGGGTAACCCCAGCCGCCGGACACGCCGGACGGCGTATTGCTGAAGATGGTTTCCTTCTTCGAGTAGCCGATCTCGGTGTAGACCTCGCCGCCTTCACCGAAGGCGAAGCTGGCACGGCCGAACACGTTGACGTATTTCTCTTCCGGGGTCAGGTCACGGTACAGCTGTGCCGGATCCCACAGGCAGCCCTGTGCCTGGGCGGTGGCATCGGTCTGGCCCGGAATCGTGGTCACGCCCGCGCAACCCGGCAGCGCAACCAGCTGGCCGGCGTTGTTGAACACCGAGCCGTTCGGGCCGGTGCCGCCGGCAGTGCCGCCGGACAGGTAGGCGCCACCGAGGAACTGCGCGTCAGCGGCGTCGTAGCCCCAGCGACGGATATCGCCGGTGCCGATCCACTTGCGGTTCTTGCGGTCGCTGATCTGGATGCGGTCGGTCTTGCCGACGTCCAGGCTGAAGAACGCGTTCCAGCCGTCGCTGGCGAGGTCGCCGGTACCGGCGGTCAGGGTGGCCTTCTTGGCATCACCGTCGCCATCGCCGGACACGCCGTACGAACCGCGCAGGATCGCGCCCTGGAAGTCGCTGCGCAGGATGATGTTGACCACGCCGGCGATCGCATCGGAACCGTAGATGGCCGACGCGCCGTCCTTCAGCACTTCCACGCGCTCGACGGCGTCGAGCGGGATGGTGCTGAGATCGGTGAACACCTTCTGGCCGTCATCGGCCAGGCCGTAGGTCGCCATGCGGCGGCCGTTCAACAGCACCAGCGTCGAACCGGCACCTAGGCCGCGCAGCGAAATGCCCGCGCCGCCACCGGCGAAACCGTTGCCGAAGGTCTTGGGAATGGAGCCGGCGCCATCGGCGGTGAGCGTCTGCAGGTACTCGGCGACCGTGGTCTTGCCGGTGCGGTCGATTTCCTGGCGGGTCACCACCTGCACCGGAGACGGGGTCTCGGTGTTGGTGCGCGGGATGTTGGAACCGGTGACCGTGATGCGGTCAAGGTTGGTGGCCTGTTCCTGTGCGAAGGCTGAGGAGGAGACCGCGGCGCCGGCCAGCAGCAGAGTGCCGCCAGCGAGGATATGGGTGATGGAATCTGCCAGGTGGTTTTGGCGGCGGCTGGCGGGCCGTTGGATCGGGTGTTTCACAGCTTCTCTCCTGACTGGAAAACTCGAGCATTGAGGGCGTCATCCGGTGCGTACCGGGACGCGTCAATCTAGGTTTCTGGCAGGTGACGAAGCTGTGAAGTTTTACTGAATTCGTAACGATCTTTCGACCAGAGCGAAATGTTTTGGCGCGAACGGCTCTTGACGGGGGGCAAACGGGGAAAAAGGGCGGCCCGGGCTTGTGCCGGGCCGCCCA
>JAFAFD010000224.1 GCA_023423675.1 Pseudomonadota bacterium
GGCCTGCCGCAGGGCGACGACCTGCTGAAGGTGCTGGGCCCGCGCTGACCGCGCTGCCCGCCCGTGATCAACAACAGCAGGCCCGCATGGCAACGTGCGGGCCTGCTGCATTCTGCGACAGGGCGGCGCGATATGGCTGCGCAGTAGGTGGTGGGGCGTCACTTATGAACAGTGACTGAGATCAAACATCGTAGGTTGATCGCAATCAAGGCTGAAAGCGACAGGTTCGTTAGCCTTGACGCATGGATTACAGCGTCAACACGACAGGGACAGCGTCACGGATCTGCTTGGAAACGGTGATTCTCGCCGCGTCATTCACGACACTCTCACTTCGGGCTTGTTACCCAGACGCCTGCGGTCGCCACCTCGCTGGCAGCGCAGCCGCAGTCGACCCACCCACGGAAACCACGGGGCAGTGTCATCGTCCTGTTGCCTGCAGCGTGCAGGCTGCCTGCGGGCATCGACGCAGTACTCCGCAACCCAGCAACGGCAGGTCGCTGCCCGGAACGCGCAGGCGTTCCGCCTGGCAGTGTCTGGCAGGTGTTCGTCCATGGAGGATGCAATGCGCTTGGCAGGACTGAGTCTGGCGTGCATGGCGGCGATGGCGGCAACGCCGGCCCATGCTGAGGAGGAGGACGCGCAGGCTTTGCGGCGCGAGATCGTGATCCTGCGCCAAGCATTGGGAAAGATGCAGCAGCGCCTGGACCGCCTCGAACAGCGCGAAGCCCTTGCCGGCGCGGTGACGGCGGCCTCCGCTGCCCCGCCAGCCACCCCGCCCGTCACGCCAGCCGCGACCGCTGTGCTGCATCCGACCCAGGTGCCCGGCGTGGGATCGCCGGTGCTGCCACAGCGTGAATCGGTGGCCGATCCGTCCACCGCCGCATCGCGACCGGACAGCGCTGCAGGCCCGACCGATCCTGACCTGAAAGGCTTCTTCGTCATCCCCGGCACGGACACCGTCATCCGCATCGGTGGCTATGCCAAGCTCGATGCCATCGCCGATTCACGCCCGGCCGGCGACGAGGACCAGTTCATCCCCTCGTCGATACCGGTGGGCGGCAGCCACCGCGATGTGTCCAATTTCAACATCCACGCCAAGCAGACCCGCTTCAGCTTCGAGGCGCGGCGGCCCACCACGCACGGCAACCTGCGCTTCTACCTGGAAAACGACTTCTTCGGCAGCAGTGACGGCTACCAGTTCCGCCTGCGCCATGCCTATGGCCAGCTCGGCAATACCTATGCCGGTTACGGCTACTCCAGCTTCATGGACGCCGACAGCCTGCCCGACACCCTGGATTTCGCCGGGCCGGGCGGCGCGGGCTATCTGCTGGTGGCCGGCATCCACCACAGCTTCACGATGGGCAAGGGCAATACGCTGACCCTGGCCGCCGAGGACCCGGACACCGAACTGGCCGGGGCCAGCGAGACACGGGCGGCCGCCAACCGTCTACCCGACGTCAGCGTTACCGCCCGCATGGAACGCGACTGGGGCCATCTGCAGCTGGGTGCGGTGGCGCGCAGCCTGGCCTATGACGGTGAGGGCGAGCGCGACCGGCGCATGGGCGGGGGCCTGCAGCTGAGCGGCTCAGCGGCGGTGGGTGAGCGCGATCTGCTGCTGTTCGGTGCGCTGGGCGGGCGCGGCCTGAGCCGCTACACCGCCGACCTCACCGGTTCCGGGCTGGATGCGGTGGTCGATGCCAACGGGCGGCTCGATGCGCTGGACCTGCACGGCGGCTTCGTCGGCTACACCCATTACTGGTCGCAGCTGTGGCGCTCGAACCTGATCTTCGGCCAGCTGACCCTGCAGCGGAACACCGCACTGGCCGCCGAGGCGTTCCGTGAAAGCCGCTACGGCGTGTTCAACCTGATCTGGAGCCCGGCACCGTCGTGGACGATGGGCATGGAGCTGCTGTACGGACGCCTGGAACAGCAAGGCGGCGCGCGCGGCGACACCGTCCGGGTACAGGGCAGCCTGCAATACAACTTCATCAGATAGCCGCCAGCGCGGTCGACGCCAGCGCAGCCAGTCCCCATGCCCGGTGCTGCCGGGCCAATGCCAGCTTCAGGAGAGTGTCATGGCAGAAGCAAAGAAAATCGGGGTGGTCGGAGCCACCTTCCTCGTCGCCGGCAACATGATGGGCTCCGGTGTATTCCTGTTGCCCTCCAGCCTGGCCAAGATCGGCACCGCCTCCATCTGGGGCTGGCTGATCACCACGGCTGGCGCGCTGCTGCTGGCCTTCGTGTTTGCCAAGCTGGGCAAGCTGGCGCCCAAAGCAGGCGGCCCGTACGCATATGCGCGTGAATGGTTCGGGCCCTACATGGGCTTCCAGACCAACACCATCTACTGGTTCGCCAACTGGATCGGCAATGTCGCCATCCCGATCGCCGCCGTCGGCTACTTCAGCTATTTCTTCCCGATCCTGTCCGAACCATTGGTGCGCTGCATCGCGGTGCTGGCGCTGGTGTGGGCGCTGAGCTTCGCCAACATGATCGGCCCGGCCTTCGTGACGCGGGTGCAGACGGTCACCACCAGCTTCGCGCTGGTACCGATCCTGGGCATCGCGATCTTCGGCTGGTTCTTCTTCGATGCGGACATCTTCAAGGGCGCCTACAACGTGTCGGGTGAGTCGAACTTCGGTGCGATCTCCAGCGCGGCGGCACTGACGCTGTGGGCCTTCATCGGTGTCGAGTCGGCCTCGGTGACCGCGGGCGTGGTCGAGAACCCGGAAAAGAACGTGGCCCGCGCCACGCTGGCGGGCGTGTTCCTGGCGGCCATCGCTTACATCGCCAGTTCCTCGGTGATCATGGGCATGGTGCCCAATGCAGAGCTGCAGTTGTCCGATGCCCCGTTCGCGCTGGCGGCAGCCAAGGCCGTGGGCGGGTGGGGCGGAGCGCTGGTCAGCCTGTGCGCCTTCGTTGGCGCGGCCGGTTCGCTGGGCGGTTGGATCCTGCTGACCGCACAGAGCGCCAAGGCCGCCTCCGATGATGGCTTGTTCCCGAGCATCTTCAGCAAGACCAACAAGGACGACGTGCCGGTCAAGGGCGTGCTGATCGTGGCGGTGCTGATGACCCTGGCGGTGCTCGTCACCTCGACCTCGGAAACCGCATCGGCGCAGTTCGATGTGATCACCTCCGCTGCCGTGGTGCTGACCCTGCTGCCGTACATCTATTCGTGCGTGGCCTGCTACTTCGTGGTCGAGCGCTCGCACACCCTGGTACACACCGGTGCGTTCTGGACCCTGACCAGCCTGACCGTCGTGTACTGCCTGTGGGCGATCTACGGTTCGTCGGGAAGCATCGTGCAGTACGCCTTCCTGTTCGTGCTGTTCATCACCGTGTTCTATCCCTTCTTCAGCGAGGAGCGCCGCCAGCAGCGGGAGCGCGCTCGCGAGGCATCGGCCATGGGCGCCGGCGCCCAGCGGTCCTGAGTTCGACAAGGAGAATCAACGTGTACTTCAAGTCCCTGGATTACCCGGTCATTGTCATCGACAACGACTACGAGTCGCCGCGCATCGGCGGCATCCTGATCCGCGCGCTGGTGGAGGAACTGCGTGGCAATGACCAGCGCGTGCTGTGCGGGTTGAACCTGGATGATGCGCGTGCCGGTGCACGCACCTACGTGGCGGCCTCGGCGGTGCTGATCTCCATCGATGGCAGCGAGGAAGTGGACGGCGAGTTCCAGCGGCTGACTGCATTCCTGCGCGAACAGAGCGCGCGCCGGGCCAACCTGCCGGTGTTCCTGTACGGCGAGCGGCGCACCATCGAGAAGGTGCCGAGCAAGCTGCTCAAGCACATCCATGGCTTCATCTTCCTGTTCGAGGACACCAAGAGCTTCATCGCGCGGCAGGTGATGCGCGCGGCCGAAGACTACATGAAGAACCTGCTGCCGCCGTTCTTCAAGGCGCTGATCCACCACGCCGCCGAATCTAACTATTCCTGGCATACGCCGGGCCATGCCGGTGGCGTGGCCTTCACCAAATCGCCGGTGGGGCGCGCCTTCCACCAGTTCTACGGCGAGAACACCCTGCGCAGCGACCTGTCGATCTCGGTGCCGGAACTGGGCTCGCTGCTCGACCATACCGGTCCAATCAAGGATGCCGAGGAAGAGGCCGCGCGCAATTTCGGCGCCGACCACACCTTCTTCGTCACCAACGGCACATCCACCGCCAACAAGATCGTCTGGCACGGCACGGTGGCCCGCGGCGACGTGGTCTTCGTCGACCGCAACTGCCACAAATCGCTGCTGCATGCGCTGATCATGACCGGTGCGGTGCCGGTGTACTTCACCCCCAGCCGCAACGCCCACGGCATCATCGGCCCGATCAGCCTGGACCAGTTCACCCCCGAATCACTGCAGCAGCGAATCGCCGCCAATCCGCTGGCCAGCCAGGCCTACACCGCCGGCTCCAAGCCGCGCATCGCGGTGGTCACCAATTCGACCTATGACGGCCTGTGCTACAACGCCGAGATGATCGCCGACGAGATCGGCAGCGCGGTGGACTTCCTGCACTTCGACGAGGCCTGGTACGCCTACGCCGCGTTCCATCCGTTCTACGAGAATCACTACGGCATGGCCAAGGGCAAGCCGCGCGAGCAGGACGCGATCATCTTCACCACCCATTCGACCCACAAGCTGCTGGCCGCGTTCTCGCAGGCGTCGATGATCCATGTACGCAACTCGGCGCAGCGGAACCTGGACGCCGAGCGTTTCAACGAGTCGTTCATGATGCACACCTCGACCAGCCCGCATTACGGGGTGATCGCGGCCTGCGACGTGGCGTCGAAGATGATGGAGGGCGATGCGGGCCGTTCGCTGGTGCAGGAGATGCATGACGAGGCGATCGCCTTCCGTCGCGCGATGCTGCATGTGCGCGATGACCTCGGGCGCGAGGACTGGTGGTTCAGCGTGTGGCAACCCACCCAGGTCGAGCGCAGCCTGGACAAGGGCGATACGCCCGCACCGATGGTGGCCAAGCGCGAGGAGTGGTACCTGCAGCCCGATGGCCACTGGCATGGCTTCGAGAACCTGGTCGACGACTACGTGCTGATCGACCCGATCAAGGTCACCCTGCTGACCCCGGGCCTGTCGATGGACGGCAGCATGGGCAGGCTGGGCATTCCGGCGGCGGTGCTGAGCAAGTTCCTGTGGAGCCGTGGCATCACCGTGGAGAAGACCAATCTCTATTCGGTACTGTTCCTGTTCTCGATGGGCATCACCAAGGGCAAGTGGAGCACCCTGGTGACCGAGCTGATGGCGTTCAAGGAACTGTATGACCGCAATGCGCCCCTGAGCCAGTCTCTGCCGACGCTGGCTGCCGACTATCCGGTTGCCTACGCCGGCTGGGGCCTGCGTGACCTGTGCGATGCGCTGCACGCATTCAACCAGGAATTCGCGGTGGCCAAGGTGATGCGCGAGATGTACGTGGATCTGCCGACCCCGGTGATGACACCGGCCGAGGCCTACAACCATCTGGTGAAGGGCGAGATCGAGCGGGTCGACATCGAGCAGATCAGCGGCCGGATTGCCGCCACGATGCTGGTGCCGTACCCGCCGGGCATCCCGACCATCATGCCGGGTGAGCGGTTCGGTGCCAGCGATGAGCCGATCATCCAGTCGCTGCGGATCGCCCGTGAGCAGAATGCGCGTTTCCCGGGCTTCGAATCGGACGTGCACGGGTTGATCATCGAGCACGACGGCGATGGCGTGTCGTACCGGGTGGAGGTGCTGAAGGCCTGAGCCGGAGGTAGAG
>JAFAFD010000262.1 GCA_023423675.1 Pseudomonadota bacterium
GTCCGGCACCAGCGCCGACGGCATCGATGCCGCGCTGGTGCAGTTTCCCGCCAGCGGCGGCTGCCGCTTCGTGCGCGGCCTGACCGCCCGCTGGGAGCCGGTGCTGCGCGCGCGGCTGGTGGCGCTGGGCGAAGGCGGGCCGCTGGAGTCGCTGGAGGAGCTGGGCGAGCTGGATGCGCGCATCGCGATCAACTTCGCCGCAGCCGCCAACCAGCTGCTGGACGAAGCCGGAGTGGACCGCCGCCAGGTGCGGGCGATCGGTTCGCACGGGCAGACCGTGCGCCACCGGCCGCTGGCCGACCCGGCCTTCACCGTGCAGCTGGGCGATGGCAACCGCATTGCCGAGCTGACCGGGATCACCACCGTGGCTGACTTCCGCCGCCGCGACGTGGCGGCCGGCGGCCATGGCGCGCCGCTGATGCCGGCCTTCCACCTGGCGATGCTGGGCACGGCCGGCGAAGACCGCGCGGTGCTCAACCTGGGCGGCATCGGCAACCTGACCCTGATCCCGCGCGACGGCATGCCGCGCGGCTTCGACACCGGCCCGGCCAACGCGCTGATGGACGCCTGGTGCCAGCGCCATACCGGCCGCACCTTCGACGCCGATGGCGCCTATGCGGCCAGTGGTGCGGTGGACACGGCGCTGCTGGCCGGCTGGCGCGCGGACCCGTGGTTCGACCTGCCGCCGCCCAAGAGCACCGGCCGCGAACAGTTCCACCTGGCCTGGGCCGAGGCGCGCATGGGCGAAGGCGAGTACGCGGCCGCCGATGTGCAGGCCACCCTGCTGGAGCTGACCGCGGTGACCGTGGCCGATGCACTGCGGGCCCAGCAGCCGGACACCCGCCGGGTACTGGTCTGCGGGGGCGGCGTGCACAACCGGCAGCTGATGCGCCGGCTGGCGGCGCTGCTGCCTGGCGTGGCGGTGGAATCCAGCGCCGTGCATGGGCTGGACCCGGAGTACATGGAGGCGATGGGCTTCGCCTGGCTGGCCCAGCGGACGATGGACGGGCTGGCGGGTAACCTGCCGAGCGTGACCGGGGCATCGGGGCCGCGGATTCTCGGGGCGATCCATCTGGCGTGATGGCAAGGCAGTCGAGCATGGCTCGACTCTACAGGGGCCCTGTGGTGGCGCCATCCACGCATGGCGTGGATCTACCAGGACGCGCGGTAGCGCCGCGACGCGGTATCAGATCAATCGAACCCCTGCCCCGCCGGCATCGCCTGCAGGGCGGCGATCGCCGCTGACAGGGCGTCCACTTCGGGATCGCCGAAGCCGGAGCGGACCTCCAGCTCGCTGCTCAGCAGGCCCTGTTCAAGCAGCACCGAACAGGCCTGCTCGTGCGTCCAGCCGCGCGCCACGGCCACCCTTCGGATACGTTCAAACATCAGCGGGTCCACGTCCCGCAGCACTACATCGGCCATGCTCACTCCCCCGTTCGCAAGGCACCGCCCCCTCGGCGCGTCCGCGGCGATCATCCCGCAGGTTGCGCAGTCAGGCAATCAGGGGGCGGGGGCGCTGCGGTCGTGGATGCGCGGCCACAGCCAGGCCAGCAGCAGCAGGGTCGGCACCACGGTGACCGCGCTGAGCATGAAGAAGGTGCTGTAGGAGGTGGCCTCGACGATGTAGCCGGACACGCCGCCGACGAACTTGCCCGGCAGGTTGGCCAGCGACACCAGCAGGGCGTACTGGGTGGCGGTGAAGTTGCGGTCGGTCAGCGACGACATGAAGGCCACCAGCACGGTGCCGGCGAAGCCCTGGAACAGGTTGTCGGCACTGAGCGCGGCGTAGAACGCCCACAGCTGGCCCGGGTTGTGCGCCATCAACAGGAAGGCGAGGTTGGACAGGGCCACGCCCAGCGCCGCCACCAGCAGCATGCGGCGGAAGCCGAAGGCGGCCACGGCGATGCCGCCGAGGAAGGCGCCGCCGATGCCCATCCAGACGCCGAACAGCTTGGAGACGGTGGCGATGTCGGCCTTGTCGAAGCCCGAATCGAGGTAGAACGGGCCGGCCATCACGCCGATGACCTGGTCGGGGAACTTGAACAGGCCGACGAAGGCCAGCAGGCCCAGCGCCAGGGCGATGCCGTTGCGGGTGAAGAAGCTGGTGATCGGCTGCACGAAGGCTTCGGCCACATCGATGCGGCGCTGCACGGCCTGCGCGGGGCGGTCGGGCTCACGGCACAGCAGGGTGGTGATGATCGGCAGCAGCATCAGTCCGGCCATGGCCAGGTAGGCGATGATCCAGCCTTCGAACTGGGCCAGGTAGAGCGCGCCGGCACCGGCGAGGATCAGGCCGATGCGGTAGCCCAGGGTGTAGGTGGCGGCCAGCGCGGCCTGCGCGGTTTCCGGGGCGATTTCGATGCGGTAGGCATCGACCACCGAATCCTGGGTGGCACCGGCGAAGGACGCCACCAGCACCCAGGCCACCAACGGCCAGACGCCCTGTTCGGGGCGGACGAAGGCCAGCGCGACCAGGCCGATCAGCACGGCTACCTGCGACAGCAGCAGCCAGGAACGGCGGCGCCCCATGAAGGCCAGCAGCGGGAAGGCATAGCGGTCCAGCAGCGGCGCCCAGACGAACTTCAGCAGGTAGAAGAAGCTGGCCAGGCTGATCAGGCCGATGCTGCCGAGGTCCAGGCCGACATCCCGCAGGCGGGTGGACAGGGTCTGCGAGGCGATCAGCAGGAACGGCAGGCCGCTGCCGAAGCCCAACAGGGCCATGGTCAGGGCCGAGGGCGTGCCGAAGGCGCGCTTGATCCCGGCCCAGCCCTTGTAGCTGGGCTTGGCAGCGGCTTCGCTCACAGGTCGTAGTCCACGGTGAACGGGGCGTGGTCGGAGAAGCGCTCGTCGCGGTAGATCGAGCAGCTGCGCAGGCGGTCACGCAGGCCGGGGGTGATGAACTGGTAATCGATGCGCCAACCGACGTTGTTGGCGCGGGCCGCGCCGCGGTTGCTCCACCAGGTGTAGTCCTCGCCGGTGGGGTGCAGCAGGCGGTAGGCATCGGCCCAGCCGCGGCCGGTGGCCACGTCGGTGGCCTGGCCGTGGTCGGCGCACAGGCCGTTGAGCCAGTCGCGCTCCTCGGGCAGGCAGCCGGAATTCTTCTGGTTGGACTTCCAGTTCTTGATGTCCAGCGCCGAGCGGACGATGTTCCAGTCGCCGCACAGGACATAGTCGCGGCCGCTGCGCGCCCACTCTTCCAGGATCGGCCGCAGCCATTCCATCACTTCGAACTTGAAGCCCTGGCGCAAATCGCCCGAGCTGCCGGACGGAATATAGAAGGAGACCACGCTGAGATTGCCGAAGCGGGCCTCGATGTAGCGGCCCTCGTCGTCGAACGGGGCCCAGCCCAGCGAGGTGATGACCTGGTCCGGCTCGCGCTTGCTGTAGATGGCCACGCCGCTGTAGCCCTTCTTGGTGATGGCGTCGCGGTAGAAGCAGTGGTGGCCGTCGGGGCGGAACATCGGATCGGTGAGCTGGTCCTCCTGCGCCTTGGTTTCCTGGATGCACAGAACGTCGGCGTCCTGGGCCCGGAACCAGTCGAGGAAGCCCTTGGTGGCGGCCGAGCGGATGCCATTGGCGTTGAAACTGATGATGCGCATGCGGATGAACCTACGGCGGGAAACCGGGCAAGCATACCGGTTGCCCGGCGGCCCGCGCAGCCCGCTGGATGGGCCCGGCAGGGCCTTCACACGGGGCCGGACGAGCGCAGAAAGCCCAGCTGGATTAGGATTTGTGCTCCAAATGAAGATGAATCGAGTTTTGATGAGCGACCACCGCCACCGTTTCCTGCAGCTGGCCCTGACCGCCGATGCCCTGCGCTTCGGCCAGTTCACCCTCAAGTCCGGCCGGCTGAGCCCCTATTTCTTCAACGCCGGTCGTTTCGACTCCGGCTCGCTGCTGTCCCAGCTGGGCGCCTGCTATTCGGACGCCATCGACGCCAGCGGCATCAAGTACGACGTGGTCTTCGGCCCGGCCTACAAGGGCATCCCGCTGGCCACCGCGATGGCCTGCGAGCTGGCCCAGCGTGGCCGCGACCTGCCGCTGTCGTTCAACCGCAAGGAAGTGAAGGACCACGGTGAGGGCGGCCAGCTGATCGGCGCCGACCTGACCGGCAAGCGCGTGCTGATCGTCGACGACGTGATCACCGCCGGCACCGCCATCCGCGAAGCCCTGGCCATCATCCGCGCTGCCGGCGGCATCCCGGCCGGCATCGTGGTGGCGCTGGACCGCCAGGAGATCGCCTCGGAAGCCGACCACCGTTCGGCGGCGCAGGCCGTGGCCGAGGAAGCCGGCATCCCGGTGATCGCCGTCGCAACTCTGGCCGATCTGCTTGATTTCGCCTCCGGAAACCCGGAACTTGTGGGCTACCGGCAGCCGCTGGAGGCCTATCGCGCCCAGTACGGCGTCCGTTCCGCACGCTGACCCAGGGGAAGGTCGCATGTTCCGAGTTCCTGCCATCGTTGCCGCCAGCCTGCTGCTGGCGCTGCCAGCCAGCCTGCTGGCCAAGCCGGATACGGCCGACAAGAAGCTGTACTGCTGGAACGAGGGCAACGAGCGGATCTGCAGCGATGCGTTGCCGGCCGATGCGGTCAACAATGCCCGTGAGGAGTTCAATGCCAACAGCGGCGTGCGCAATGCGCAGGTGCAGCGCGCATTGACCGACGAGGAACGCGCCGCCGCGGCCACCGTGGCGGCGCAGGCCAAGCTGGACCTGATGGCGGCGCAGACCAAGCAGCGCACCGAGCAGGCCATGTTGTCGACCTATGGCAGCGAGGATGCACTGCGCAAGGTGTTCAACGAGCGCCAGGAGGTGCTCGACAACAATCTGAACACCGCCCGCTACAACGTCGCCAGCCTGCGCGATTCGCTGGTGACCCTGCTGGGGACGGCCGGTGATCGCGAGCTGGCCGGCGGCAAGGTGGCCGACAAGCAGGTCGAGGCGATCCGCCAGCGCCACGCCCAGCTGCAGGCGCAGCAGCGCCTGCAGGCCAGCTTCGAGCAGCAGCAGGTCACGCTGAAGGCCGAGATCGAGGCCAGCCTGCAACGCTACCGCGAGTTGAAGGGCATGGCCCCGGGCGGTTGAGGCCCCGGCAACAACGGAATTTATGCACTCTTTACGCGCCGGCCCCGTCCGGCGCGTAGTGCGTTTATGGGGTGCAGGACGACGATGGCGGCCTGAGGTGGAGGGGTTCCACCAGGACGCAATCCCATGTCCCCCTGGCTGTCGTTGTTCTGTGGCGTGCTGGTGCTGGTTGCCGCCGCCTATCTTCTTTATGTCGTGCTGCGGCCCGAGTCGTTCTGAGCGGAGCCTGCCATGACTGAGATGCTTGTGATTCTTGCCGCCAGCCTGCTGCTGGCCTGGCCGCTGGGCCTGTACCTGGCGCGCGTGATGCGTGGCACGCCGATGAAGGTCGACGTGCTTTTCCACTGGATCGAGAAACCGCTGTACCGGCTGTTCGGCGTGGATGCCGCGCGCTCGATGTCCTGGCGCGGCTACGTGCTGGCCTTCGTGCTGAGCAACGTGGTGGTGGCGGTGCTGACCCAGGCGGTGTTCATGACCCAGGCCTGGCTGCCGTTGAACCCGGACCAGATCCCGAACATGCGCTGGGACACCGCGCTGCACACGATGATCTCGTTCCTGACCAACACCAACCAGCAGCACTATTCGGGCCAGGCGCAGCTGTCCTACCTCTCGCAGATGACCGGCATCACCGGCCTGCAGGTGGTGACGCCGATGATGGGCCTGGCGCTGGCGGTGGCCACGCTGCGGGCGCTGTTCGCGCGTGCACCGCAGACCGCGGCGGCGACCGCGGCTGGTGACGACCGCCAGGTGCCGGTGGGCAACTACTACGTGGACGTGGTGCGCCTGTGCGTGCGCTTCCTGCTGCCGCTGTGCCTGGTCTGGACCCTGCTGCTGACCAGCCAGGGCGTGCCCTCGACGATGGCCGGCGGACCGCAGGCCACACCGATCGACGCCAGCGCCGGCATGGCCCAGCAGAAGCTGCCGCTGGGCCCGGTGGCGGCGATGGTCGCGGCCAAGCAGCTGGGCGCCAACGGTGGCGGCTGGTACGGCCCCAACAGCAGTTTCCCGCTGGAGAACCCGACCCCGGTGTCGAACATGCTGGAGGTGGTGGGCATCCTGCTGATCCCGCTGGCGGTGATCTTCATGATCGGTGCGTTCACCGGGCGACGCCGCTTCGGCGTCCTGGTGTTCAGCTGCATGCAGGGCATGTCGCTGCTCTCCACCGGCGCGATGATGTGGAGCGAGGGCCACAGCGCCAGCGCGGCCACGCCGCTGCTGATGGAAGGCAAGGAAGTGCGATTCGGCGCCGATGGCACCGCGCTGTGGGCGGCAGTGACCACCCAGGTGTCGAACGGCTCGGTGAACGGCATGCACGATTCGCTGGCACCGCTGAGCGGTGGCATCGCGATGGTCAACATGCTGGTCAGCGCGATCTGGGGCGGCATCGGCTGCGGCCTGCAGCAGTTCATCGTCTACCTGCTGCTGGGCGTGTTCCTGGCCGGGCTGATGACCGGGCGTACGCCTGAGCTGTTCGGCCGCAAGCTGGAAACGCCGCAGGTGCGCCTGCTGGCCCTGCTGGTGCTGCTGCAGCCGATCACCCTGCTGCTGTTCACTGCGATCACGCTGGCCGTGCCCGGCCTGGCCGGCACCTCCAACCCCGGCTTCCACGGCATCAGCCAGGTGTTCTACGAGTACGTCTCGGCCTATGCCAACAACGGCTCGGGCTTCGAGGGCCTGGGCGATGCGACCGTGTGGTGGAACCTGAGCTGTTCGCTGGTGCTGCTGCTGGGCCGCTTCCCGCTGCTGATCATTCCGCTGGTGGTGGCCGCACAGCTGGCCGCCAAGCGCCAGGCCCCGGAATCGGCCGGCAGCCTGCAGATCGAAACCCCGACCTTCGCCCTGACCCTGGTCTCGGTGATCGTCATCCTGACCGTGCTGCAGTTCATGCCGGCCCTGGTCCTCGGCCCCGTCGCCGACCACCTGAGCCTGGGACTGCACTAAGGACACCCTGATGAGTACCCACGCAAGTTCTTCCCGCAGTTCCCTTGCCCCGCGCCCTGCCCTGCTCGATGCCGCCGGCCTGCGCCGTGCGCTGGTGGAAGCGGTGCGCAAGCTCGCGCCAATGCACCTGGTGCGCAGCCCGGTGATGGCGGTGGTGATGGCCGGCACGATCGTCGCCGCCATCGTCACCCTGACCGGCAACGCGCCGCTGGGCTTCGGCCTGGCGGTGACCGCGATCCTGCTGGTGACCGTGCTGTTCGGCAACTTCGCCGAAGCCGTGGCCGAAGCGCGCGGCCGTGGCCAGGCCGCCTCGCTGCGCCGCGCCCGCCAGGACCTGGTAGCACGCCGGCTGGCCGCCCCGCAGCCGGGTGCGGCCGAAACCCAGGTGGCCGCGGCCGAGCTGCGCCCGGGCGACCATGTGATCGTCAGTGCCGGCGAGCTGGTACCGGCTGATGGCGAGATCGTGCAGGGCCTGGCCACCATCAACGAAGCGGCGGTGACCGGTGAATCGGCACCGGTGCTGCGCGAGGCCGGTACCGACCGTTCCGGCGTGATCGGCGGCACCAAGGTGCTGTCCGACCAGATCATCGTGCGGGTGACCGCCGAGCCGGGCCACAGCTTCCTGGACCGGATGATCGCGCTGGTGGAAGGTGCCAACCGGCAGAAGACCCCCAACGAGATCGCGCTGACCCTGCTGCTGGCGGCGATGACGCTGACCTTCCTGGTGGTGGTGGCGACCCTGCCGGCGATCGGCGCCTACGTCGGCGTCGGGGTCGACCCCCTGCTGCTGATCGCGCTGCTGGTGTGCCTGATCCCGACCACCATCGGCGGCCTGCTGCCGGCGATCGGTATTGCCGGCATGAACCGTGCGCTGGCCGCCAACGTGCTGGCCAAGTCGGGCAAGGCGGTGGAAGTGGCCGGCGACGTCGATGTGCTGCTGCTGGACAAGACCGGCACCATCACCTACGGCGACCGCCAAGCCAGCCACTTCCACCCGCTGGCCGGCATCGATGCCAGCCAGCTGCGCGAAGCGGCGCTGCTGTCCTCGCTGGCCGACCCGACCCCGGAAGGCAAATCCATCGTGCGGCTGGCGCGCGAGCAGGGCTGCAGCACTGCCGAACCGGAGCAGGCCGAGTACCTGGCCTTCAGTGCACAGACCCGCATGTCCGGCGTGGATCTTGCCCAGCCGGATCAGGAGCCCGGGCGGCAGATCCGCAAGGGCGCGCTGGATGCGATCCGCAACCACGTGCAGGGGCTGGGCGGCACGGTGCCGGCCGAGCTGGCCGGGCGTGTCGAACAGGTGGCGCGCAACGGTGCCACCCCGCTGGTGGTGGCCGAGGGCCGCCATGTGCTGGGCGTGATCGAGCTGTCCGACGTGGTCAAGCACGGCATGCGCGAGAAGTTCGCGCAGCTGCGGGCGATGGGCATCCGCACGGTGATGATCACCGGCGACAACCCGCTGACCGCGGCCGCGATTGCCGCCGAAGCCGGCGTCGACGACTACATCGCCGAGGCGCGCCCGGAAGACAAGCTGGCACGCATCCGCCAGGAACAGGCCGGCGGCCGTCTGGTGGCGATGGTCGGCGACGGCACCAACGATGCCCCGGCGCTGGCCCAGGCGGACATCGGCCTGGCGATGAACTCCGGCACGCAGGCGGCGAAGGAGGCCGGCAACATGGTCGACCTCGATTCGGACCCGGCCAAGCTGCTGGCGGTGGTGGAAGTGGGCAAGCAGCAGCTGATCACCCGCGGTGCGCTGACCACCTTCTCGCTGGCCAACGACGTGTCCAAGTACTTCGCGATCCTGCCGGCGCTGTTTGCCGCTGCGGTCCCGGCCATGGCCGCGTTGAACGTGATGCAGCTGTCGAGCCCGCGCAACGCGGTGCTGGCGGCGCTGATCTTCAACGCCCTGGTGATTCCCGCCCTGATCCCGCTCGCCCTGCGTGGCGTGCGCTTCCGCCCGGCCACGGCAACCGCGCTGCTGCGCCGGAACATGCTGGTGTACGGCCTCGGCGGCGTACTGCTGCCGTTCGCGGCGATCAAGCTGATCGACCTCCTTCTTGTCCTGGTATTCGGCGCATGAACCGTTCTGTCTCCACTTCTTCTTCCCTGCCCCGCGAACATCCGGCCGAAGCCCGCGTGGCGCGCCTGCAGGACGATGCCCGCTGGCGCCCGGCGATCAGCCTGGGCCTGGCCACCCTGCTGCTGGCCGGTGCGGTCTACGCCGGTATTGCCACCGGTTTTGCCGGCCTGAGCTACCCGACCCAGGCCGAAGGCAGCCTGCTGCGCGATGGCAGTGGCCAGGTGCGCGGCTCGGCGTGGCTGGCGCAGCCGTTCAACGGCGATGGCTACTTCCAGGCGCGTCCGTCGGCGGCCAACTACGACCCGATGGCGGCGGCCGGTTCCAACCTGGCCCGCAGCAACCCGGCGCTGGCCGAGCGCGTGGCCGCCAGCACTGCGGCGGTGGCCGCGCGCGAGGGCGTGAGCCCGACGCAGGTGCCGGCCGATCTGGTCACCCAGTCCGGCGGCGGCCTGGACCCGCAGCTGTCACCAGCCGCCGCGCAGGTGCAGGTGGCCCGCGTGGCGCGTGCGCGTGGCCTGCCGGTGGAACGCGTGCAGGCGCTGCTGCAGGCGCATACCGAAGGCCGCCAGTGGGGCGTGTTCGGGCAGCCGCGGGTGAACGTGGTGACCTTGAACTTCGCCCTGGACCAGGCGACGAAGGCACCGTGATGCCGGCCTGCACCGGCGGCGCGCACAATGGCGGCCATGACAGCAGCGGCGATGAATGATGCGCGTACCCGCCAGGCCGATGCCCTGGTGGAAGGCCTGCAGCGCGAGGCCGGCGGCAAGCTGACGGTGTTCCTCGGCGCGGCGCCGGGCGTGGGCAAGACCTACACCATGCTGACCCGCGCGCAGGAACAGCTGCGCCGTGGCGTGGACCTGGTGGTGGGGCTGGTCGAGACGCACGGCCGCGTGGATACCCAGGCCCTGCTGGAAGGCCTGCCGCAGCTGCCGCTGAAGGAGGTGGCCTACCACGGCCACGCGCTGCGGGAGATGGACCTGGACGCGGTGCTGGAGCGCCATCCCGCGCTGGTGCTGGTGGACGAACTGGCCCATCGCAATGCACCCGGCAGCCGCCACGAACGGCGCTGGCAGGACGTGATGGAGCTGCTGGACGCCGGCATCGACGTGTGGACCACGGTCAACATCCAGCACCTGGAAAGCCTCAACGACGTGGTGATGCGCATCACCGGCGTGCGGGTGAGCGAGACCGTGCCCGACGGCGTGCTCGACCGCCTGCACGACATCGTGCTGGTGGACCTGCCGCCACGCGAGCTGATCGCGCGCCTGCAGCAGGGCAAGGTGTACGTGCCCGAGCAGGCCGCGCAGGCACTGCAGGCGTTCTTCTCGCCGGCCAACCTGACCGCGCTGCGCGAGCTGGCGATGCAGGAAGCGGCCGACCGGGTTGACAGCAGCCTGCGCGAGACCCGCGCCGCCCGCGGCGAAGGCAACCTGCCGCTGCGCCGCGGCGTGCTGGTGGCCATCGATGGCGGTGGCCAGAGCGAATACCTGGTGCGGGTGGCGCGACGCATCGCCGAGCGCCGCGATGCACCGTGGACGGTGGTGACCGTGCAGGGCCGGCGCCAGGACGAGGCCACACGCCGCGAGATCGATGCCGCCTTCGCGCTGGCCCGCCGGCTGGGCGGCGATGCCGAACTGCTGCATGGCTCGAGCATCGCCGATGCCCTGCTCGACCATGCCGCGCACAACGGCGTGTCGACCCTCGTGCTGGGCCGCACCCGCGAGCGGCCGCTGGCGCGGATGTTCAACCGCACGCTGACCCAGCAGCTGATCCAGCGCGGCGCGCACTACGAGATCACCATCATCAGCACGCCGCAGGCACGCGCACGGGCGCGCCGCGAAGGCCTGCTGCCACCGATGCGCGGGATCAGCCACGAGCCGCTGCAGGCATTGCTGGCCACCGCGCTGGCCTGCGCGGTGGCGTGGCTGGGCGAACGCTGGGTGGGCATGGCCGACCTGTCGATGGTGTTCATCGTGGCGGTGGTGCTGGTGGCGGCACGCACCCGCGCCAGCGTGGCGGTGATGGCGGCCATCCTCTGCTTCCTCGCCTACAACTTCCTGTTCATCGCGCCGCGCTTCACCTTCGCCATCGGTGCGCGGCAGGGCGTGATCACCGTGTTCCTGTTCCTCGCCGCGGCGCTGGTGGCCGGGCGCCTGGCCTCGCGCCTGCGCATGCAGGTGATCGCCCTGCGCGCGGCCAACCGCCATGCACGTGCGCGCCAGCAGCTCGGGCGGCAGCTGGCCAGTGCGGCCGGCAACGGCGAGGTCGCGCAGGCCGGCCGGCAGGCGCTGGAACAGGCGATGGACGTTCCAGCGTGGCTGCGGATCGGCGCCGATACCGCCACCGGTGGCCGCAGCCAGCCGGGCGATACCGACCTGGCCGCTGCCGACTGGGCCCTGCGCCACGGCCAGCCCAGCGGCCGCTTCACCGATACGCTGGCCGGCGCGCAGTGGTGGTTCCTGCCCCTGCTCGATGGCGAGGACCGTGCCGTGGGCGTGGCCGGCCTGTACCTGCCCGGTGCGCAGGCGCGCCTGCTGCCCGAGCAGCGCCAGCTGGCCGAAGCGATGGTCGATGACATCGCCCAGGCCGCACTGCGCACGCGGCTGGTGGCCGAGCTGGAGCAGGCGCATGTGAGCAACGAGACCGAGCGGCTGCGCTCGGCCCTGCTGTCTTCGGTATCGCACGACCTGCGTTCGCCGCTGGCGGCGATGATTGGTTCGGCCGACAGCCTGGCCAGCTATGGCGCGGCGATGGACGTTGCCGACCGGCGGGCGCTGCTGGACACCATCCTGGTGGAAGGCGAGCGCCTGGACCGCTACATCCAGAACCTGCTGGACATGACCCGGCTCGGCCACGAAGGGCTGACCATCAACCGCGACTGGATCGGCGTGGACGAGCTGATCGGCTCGGCCGCGCGTCGCCTGCAGCGCTACCAGCCCAAGGTGCGGCTGGATCTGGATATTCCTTCCACCCTGGCGCCGATCTGGGTGCACCCGGCGCTGGTGGAACAGGCGGTGTTCAACGTGATGGAGAACGCCGCCAAGTTCTCGCCGCCCGATGCGCCGGTGCAGGTGCAGGCGCGCGAACGGGACGGGCAGCTGCGCATCGACGTGATCGATGCCGGCCCCGGCATTCCCGATGACGAGCGCGCGCGCATCTTCGACATGTTCTACAGCGTCGAGCGCGGCGACCGCGGCCGCCACGGCACCGGCCTGGGCCTGACCATCTGCCAGGGCATGATCGGTGCCCACGGCGGCAGCGTGCAGGCGCTGCCCGGACGCGACGGTCGCGGTACCCTGATCCGCATCACCCTGCCCCTGCTCAAGCCAGCTGCCCACGATGAGCCCGACCCCGATTGATGCCAGCGTGCCGGCCGCGCGCGTGCTGGTGATCGACGATGAAACCCAGATCCGCCGGTTCCTGGACATCAGCCTGCGCGCGCAGGGCTACCAGGTGCGCCAGGCCGCCACCGGCCAGGAAGGCCTGGAGATGGCCGCCAGCGAGGACATGGACCTGGTGATCCTGGATATCGGCCTGCCGGACATGGAAGGCCACGAGGTGCTGGCGCAGCTGCGGCAGTGGAGCCAGGTGCCGGTGATCATGCTGACCGTGCGCGCCGGCGAGGACGAGAAGGTGCGGGCGCTGGATACCGGCGCCAATGACTACGTGACCAAGCCGTTCGGCACGCAGGAGCTGATGGCCCGGGTGCGGGCCCTGCTGCGCACCCGCAGCGTGCCCAGCAATGGCACCCCGCCGGTGTTCGATGATGGCCACCTGCACGTGGACCTGGTGCGCCGCGAAGTGGCGATCGATGGCGAGCCGGTGGCCCTGACCCGCAAGGAGTACGCGCTGCTGTCACTGCTGCTGCGCAACGCCGGGCGCGTGGTGACCCAGCCGCAGATCCTGCAGGAGATCTGGGGGCCGACCCACCAGCACGACACGCACTACCTGCGCATCCTGGTCGGCAAGCTGCGGCACAAGCTGGGCGATTCGGCGCTGGATTCGCGCTATCTGTTCACCGAACCGGGCGTGGGGTTGCGGTTCAAGGGGTGAGGCGTGGGGGGGGGCCCCGCCGGCCCCGCCCGCCGGCCG
>JAFAFD010000280.1 GCA_023423675.1 Pseudomonadota bacterium
TCCAGCGCCAGCAGGTCGGCCCACCAGCCGGCATCGGGCTCGAACAGCAGGGTGACGGTGCTGGTGCCCTGCCCAGGGGTGACCGTGGCCTGCACGCTGTTGCGCTTGATGGCCAGCCGCGCCGGCAGGTTCCAGCGAGAGGGCTGGCGGCCATTCCAGGGATCGACACGGCGCACGTAGGCGCGCACCTGCAGGCTGCCGGCGGCGCTTTCCACGTCTTCCACCCGCGGCAGTTCGGCCACGGCGGCCTCGACCAGGGCGAACGCCGGGCCGGCGTCCAACGGCACTTCGATCTGGCGGCGCTGGTGGCCGGACAGGGTGCTGCCGTCGAGGCGCCCGGCGATCAGCCACACGCGGCGCACGTGGGTGATGGCACTGCCCAGCGCGCTGATCATCAGGAACATCGCCAGCAGGCCGAAGATCCAGCCGGGGCCGTCGTTCATGCCGCTGAAGATGCCGCTCCAGACCATGCCGGCCACCAGCAGTGCCACGGCCCAGGCCAACAGGTGACGGAGAATGAGAGTGAGGCTGGCGATCACGGCAGCGCCTTGGAGGAAGGGGGTGAGCCGAGCATAGGTCGGCCCACCGGGCAAACAAGCGGCCTGCGACGAAGCCCCGGAAACCGGGGATGGAAGCGGTCACGGGAACGCCGGGCATGGCCCGGCGCTACCGGTGCTTCTTATTTGCGCTGGTCGGCGCTGCTGTCACGCACGGCGCGGAACGACTCGTCGGTGCTCCAGTTCGGCCAGCTGCGCGAGTTGGCCAGCTGGTTGCCCAGCGTGTAGAGCACTTCCAGGTCGCGCGCGGCACCGGCAAACACCCAGTCCGGCTGCCATTCGTCGCCCTGCTGGTGGTAGCGTTTGGCGGTGTAATCCTCCGAGGCCTTCTTGCCGGCGGCGACGCCACCGTCCACCCAGTCCTGGCCGGCCGACCAGGACAGCGCCGGCACGCCGCGCTTGGCGAACGAGAAGTGATCGGAGCGGAAGAACAGGCCCGCTTCCGGCTTCGGGTCCGGGGTGTAGCGGATGTCCCAGCCCGTGGCGACGTCCTTCAGCTGGTCCAGCAGTTCGAAGCGCGCGGTGCCGTAGATGCCGAAGTCACGCGACGGACCGAACGGCGACATGCCGTCCATGTTGATCGCCGCCACCGTGGTTTCCAGCGGGTACAGCGGGTGGGTGGCGTAGTACTCCGAACCCAGCAGGCCCTTTTCCTCGGCGGTGACCGCCAGGAACAGCAGCGAGCGCTGCGGACGCGGGCCCTTGGCGAAGCCGCGGGCCAGTTCGATCAGCGAGGCGGTGCCGCTGGCGTTGTCCAGCGCACCGTTGAAGATGCGGTCGCCGCGCGCGTCCGGTTCGCCCACGCCGATGTGGTCCCAGTGCGCGCTGTAGATGAGGGTCTCGTCCGGGTGGCTGCTGCCTTCCAGGCGTGCGGCCACGTTGTGCGAGGTGATCACTTCGGTCTTCACCACGTACTTCGCATCCAGGCTGGCGCCGGTCAGCGGCACCGGAGTGAAGTCGCGCTGCTGCGCCTTCTTCTTCAGCGCCTCGAAATCCTGCCCGGCGGCGCGGAACAGCTCGACGGCGAGGTCGCGCTGGATCCAGCCTTCCAGCAGCGGGTGGGTCTCGGCGGGGTTGTCACGCACCACGTCGAACATGGTGTTGGTATTGGAGCCGGCCACGGTGGCCCAGCCGTACGAGGCCGGCGCGGTCTCGTGCACGATCAGCACGCCGAGCGCGCCCTGGCGTGCGCCTTCTTCGTACTTGTACGGCCAGCGCCCGTACCAGGTCATGCCCTTGCCGTCGAAGTCGCCCTTGCCGGTTTCGAAATCCGGGTCGTTGATCAGCACGACGGCGATCTTGCCCTTCAGGTCGACGCCCTTGAAGTCGTCCCAGTTGCGCTCCGGCGCCTTCACGCCATAGCCGAGGAAGACCAGCGGGGCCTTGCTGATGTCGACGGTGGTGGCGCCATTCATGGCGGCGCGCACGGCGATCTGCTTGCCCTGGTCGAGGGTGACGGTCTTGCCGCCCTGGTGCAGGGCCAGCTGCGGGGTACCGACGATGTCGCCCTTGCGCAGCGGCACGGCCTGGGTCCACAGGCGCTTGCCATCCTGCAGGTCGCCACCCGGCTGCAGGCCGGCGGCGGCAAACTGCTTGCTGAGGTAGGCAATGGTCTTTTCTTCGCCCGCGGTGGCCCGCGACCGGCCCTCGTAGGCGTCGGAGGCCAGTTCCTTGACGTCGGCGGAGATCCGCGCGCCATCGAATTTCGGCGTGGCGGCCATCAGGGCGCTCGACACCGACAGGGCCAGGATGCCCAGTACTGCTCGTTTCATTGCTCTCTCCAGCAGGAAAATCCTTCCGGAGTGTAATGGGATTCGGCAGGGCTGCGCCCTGCACCTGCGGTAGTGCCGGCCTTGCTCGGCACGGTAGATCCACGCCATGCGTGGATGACGGCAACTTGAACGGGTCAGGAAAAGGGCTCTGACCCCGATGTCTGCGCGCGCGCCAGCAGCAGCGCCTGCTCGCGGCCATTGCCGGTGAGCGCGGCCGCCTCGCGGAAGGCGGTGGCGGCATCGTCACGCCGACCCAGCTGCAGCAGCAGCTCGCCCCGCACCGCCTGCAACGGGGCATAGCCCTGCAACCGCGCATCGACCAGCAACGGCTGCAACAACCCCCAGGCCGCGAACGCACCGTCACTGCGCGACACCGCCACCACCCGGTTCAGCGCCACTACCGGCGAGGGCATCACCTGCAGCAGCTGCGCATACAGCGCGGCGATGCGTGCCCAGTCGGTGTCTTCGGCACGGCGCGCGGTGGCATGGCAGGCCGCGATACGTGCCTGCAGGACATAGGCATCGTTGCCGCCGCCCGCATCCAGCGCACGCTGCAGCACCTGTTGCCCGCGTTCAATCTGCAGCCAGTCCCAGCGCGCGCGGTTCTGCACGTCCAGCAATACGGGCTGGCCCTGCGCATCGACACGCGCCGCGGCACGCGAGGCCTGCAGTTCCATCAGCGCCAGCAGGCCCAGCACCGGCGGCGCGGGCAGCCGATGGGCGAGGATGCGGGCCAGCCGCAGCGCTTCCTCGCACAAGGCCGGCCGCATCCAGTCATCGCCGGCACTGGCCGCATAGCCCTCGTTGAAGACCAGGTAGATCGCCTCCAGCACCGAGGCCAGCCGCTCGGGCAGCGCCTCGGCGCGCGGCACTTCGTAGGGCACCTGCTTCTGCACCAGGGTGCGCTTGGCGCGCACGATGCGCTGGGCGATGGTCGGCTCCGGCTGCAGGAAGGCGCGGGCGATCTCGGTGGTGGTCAGCCCGCCCAGCAGGCGCAGGGTCAGCGCCACCCGTGCATCGGCCGGCAGCACCGGATGGCAGGCCACGAACATCAGCCGCAGCAGGTCATCGCCGAGGTCGTCTTCCAGTGCCTGGCTGTCATCGGGTGCGGGCAGCGCCGCCGGGTGCAGTTCGTCGCCCCATTGCGCATGCTGCTGCGCCACGCGCTGGTGCTGGCGCAGCACATCGATGGCACGGTTGCGCGCGGTGGTCATCAGCCAGGCTCCGGGGTTGTCCGGGATGCCCTGCGCCGGCCAGCGCTCCAGCGCGGCCAGCCAGGTGTCCTGGGCCAGCTCCTCGGCGCGGCCGACATCACCGCCGAGCACCCGCGCCAGGCGCGCGATCAACACTGGCGATTCCATCCGCCAGAGGGTTTCCAGTCGCTGGCTCAGGGCGGGCTCGGTCATGCGCCGATCACAGCACGCAGGCCGTGCCCGCACAAGCGCCAGCGAACGGCGTCGGCCATCAGCCCGGCTCGCCATCCATGTGTGCGATTTCCCACAGGTGGCCATCCAGGTCCTGGAAGCCGCGCTGGTACATGAAACCGTAATCGCGCGCCGGTTGCGGTTCGCTGCCACCGGCGGCCACCGCCTTGTCCACCATCACGTCCACCGCCTTGCGGCTGGCCGCGGAAAGGCAGGTGATCACCTCGGTCTCCGCGTGTGCATCGGCAATCTTCTTGTTGGTGAACTGCTGGAAGAACGGCTTGACCAGCAGCATCACGAAGATGCTCTCGCTGATGACCATGCAGGCGGCGTCTTCATTGGTGTAGGCCGGATTGAAACTGTAGCCCAGCGCGCTGAAGAAATCCTTGGACTGTTGCAGGTCCTGCACGGGCAGGTTGACGAAGATCATCTGCGGTTGCGGTGCGCTCATCGTTGCGTTTCCTGTGCGGGTGATGGGAGATGGGTGTTGGAGCCGGATCAGGGCTGCTTCATGCAGTTGACCATCCACGGCTTGCCGAAGCGGTCGATCAACATGCCCCAGCGATGCGCCCAGAACGTTTCGGCGATCGGCATCTGCACCTGGCCGCCGTCGGCCAGCGCGGCGAACACGCGTTCGGCTTCTTCGATGCTGTCGACGTCGACATTGATGGTGGTCGAACCGGCCTCGCCGCCGCCCGGGCCATCGGCGGCCATCAGGATAGCGCCGTCGATCTCCAGCTGGCTGTGCGCCACGTGGTCCAGGGTCTCGGCCGGCATCTCGTTGCAGCCCGGCGAACCATCGGACGGCGGCATGTCGCGGTACTTCATTTCGGAGGTGACCTGGCCACCGAGGGCCTTGGCATAGAAGGCCATCGCATCGTGGGCCTGGCCGCTGAAGCCAAGGAAGGGAATCAGTTTCATGGCAATGCTCCGTGGGTGGGTAGCGCCGGGTCATACCCGGCGGTGGATCGAGGCCATTCGATCAATCTGCGAGCTGTTCCCGCAGACGCTGTTCCTGCTGCTGTAATTCGGGGGTGAAGGCTTCGCCGAAATCCTCGGCGGTGATCAGCGGGCGAAGCTCGAGGGTGCCGCCAGCGCCGAACGGGGCACGGCTGGCCCATTCGATGGCCTCGTCCAGCG
>JAFAFD010000291.1 GCA_023423675.1 Pseudomonadota bacterium
CAGTCGAGCATGGCTCGACTCTACAGAGATCCAGCGCATCGGCCCGCAGTGGTCAGCTGGGCGTGGCCGTGTCTGAAGCGGAGGTCCACCGGACCGCGTACCCTGTTGTCTCCGTAGCGGCATCAAGGACCGATCCCGTATGAATACCTTCTGGTACCGCGCGACCCTGCTGTTGCTGCTGGCCTGCGCCGCACCCGCGCTGGCACAGACCGCACGCAAGCCCTCGGCGTATGAGCATCGCCCTGACGCGGCACAGCAGCCGGCCGAAGGGCCGGACTATCTTCCGCGCATCGACAGCCGCGCACAGTTCATGCAGATGGCCCGCGTCTACAACGCCGGCACGGCGCTGGAAATGCCGCATCTGATCTTCGTCATCGACCGGCGCGAGAACGGGCGCATCTACTACGTCAACACGTGCCGCCACGGCCTGCACGAGCAGTTCGTGCGCCAGCAGCGGCTGCTGCGCTCGATGGACAAGGCCACGGTGAACGCGCAGTACCGTGACCCGCAGCGGCCCTTCCTGTTCGGCACCGTGGCCTGGCAGCGGGATCTGCCGGGATACACCTACGAATTCTGGGAAGGCGACCAGCTGACGGCGCCGCTGTTGCGCGAGGCCGATGCAGTGCTGCGCGCCTCGTTCGCCGATCCGATCCGTTTCAAGACCAATTCCACCGCGCATGAGCAGCTGGCGGGTGAAATGAAGCTGGCCTACGTCAGCCAGGAGGCCCTGCTGCGTGAGCAGCGCTTCCTGCCGCTCAACACCGGGAAGGCGGAGGGGCGCCTGCGCATCGTGCGCACGGAGGCGCAGCTGGCCACGCTGTCGCCGCGCGATATTCCGGTGCTGGATGAGGTGCCGATCGCGCTGGCCCCGGTCGCCGGGTTGGTCACGCAGCGGCCGTCGACCCTGCTCTCGCACGTCAACATGCTGGCCAAGGGCTGGGGCATTCCCAACGTCTACGTGCGTGATGCGCAGGACGCGCTGCGCCAGTACGACGGTCGCTGGGTGGCGCTGGAGGTGACCGGCAGCGATTACCGGGTGACCCCGTTGGCGCGGCCGGCACGCACGCCCTCTGCCACTGCCGCACGCCCTGTGCAGCGCAGCCTGCCGCGCCCGGACCTGGCCGTGGTGGCGCTGAAGCCGCTGCAGGCGCTGCGTGCGCGTGACAGCTCGCACTGCGGGGTGAAGGCCGCCAACCTCGGCACGCTGCGTGCGGTGCTGCCACCGGCGGCACGGGTGCCCGATGGCTTCTGCATTCCGTTCTCGCAGTACCAGGCCATGCAGCAGCGGCTGCAGGTGCCACAACGCCTGCGCGAACTGCAGCAGCGGCCGGGGTTCAACAGTGATCCGGCGGTGCGACGTAATGCGCTGGCGTCGCTGCGCACGCAGATCGAGAACGCACCGGCCGATGCTGCCTTCGTGCGTGCGCTGGAACGCCAGTGGCGCGACCAGTTGAAGGGCGCGCCGGTGTTCGTGCGCAGCTCGTCCAATTCCGAGGATCTGCCCGGCTTCAGCGGGGCTGGGCTGTACACCACGGTGCCCAACGTGACCCGCATGGAGGCGGTCGCCAAAGCGGTGCAGACGGTCTGGGCGTCGGTCTACAACTTCGAGGCCTACGAAGCGCGCACGGCGGCGGGCCTGCCGCAGGATGCGGTGGCCATGGCGGTGCTGGTGCAGGTGGCCGCGCCGTCGGACAGCTCCGGGGTGATGATCACCCGCGATCCCTTCGATGCCGCGCGTCGCCATGTCACCTACATCTCGGCCAAGCGCGGGCTGGGCATCCGCGTGGTGGAAGGCCAGCGACAGGCCGAGCAGGTGATGTACTCGTCGTGGTCGAAGGCGGTCCAGGTGCTGAGCCGTTCGGCCGAAGACACCCAGCTGGTGGCGCGTGCCGGTGGCGGTGTGCGCGAGGTGCCGATCACCGGTTCACGGCAGGTGCTGACCGATGCACTGATCGCGCGGTTGGCGCGCATTGGTATCCGCACCAGACAGGCGCTGGGCGGTGCCGACCAGGACATCGAATGGGCCGTGGTCGGCGATGAGGTGCTGATCCTGCAGTCGCGCCCGTATGTGGAAGGAAGCGCGCGCTAGCCCTGCCGGAACAGGGCTGCTGCGCACGCCACGGGTCGCTTACGGTTCCTGGTAGTCGCGCTCGTCGTAGGCGCCATAGACCAGGCAGGTCAGCTGTGCCGATCCATCCTGGGCGATGGACAGCACACCCATGCTGGTATCGCGCTCGGGCTTCCTGCCCAGCTTGGAGGCGTTGCGCACCGCCGCGGCATTGGCCGAGAGCTTGCTGGTGTAGCTGGCGCCCAGGTCACCGTCGGGATCGATGTAGACCGAGAACGAGCGGACCTGCAGCCCGAACACGGTGAAGGGCACCGGCGGCTTGATCGGTTCGCTGGTGCCTTCCCCATTGCCTGACAGCCCTGCCAGGGTCTTGGCCGCGGTGTCCGGGTCGGCGCGGCATTCCAGTGCCGCCTGCAGCGTGGGTGCCAGCTTCTGCCACTGCGCTGCGTCGATGGTCGTTGCGGCGTGCGCAGTGGGTGCAGCCAGCAGGGCAGCGAAAATCGGGGCGAACATCCGGGTGGGGGTCAATGTCATGACAGTCATTCCTTTGCGTGGGGCGGGAATTTTACGCAAAGGTGAGTGTTTGAACAGGACGATATTGCGGCGCAGCATCGAAAGCGTACAATCCGCTTCGGCCAGTCGGCTGCTGTAACCCGCCTCCCGCCGTACCCCCTGCAACGCACAGTGCCGGGGCGTTCCGGGGACGACGCTACGGACCAGCGTACTCCCCAGGACCCACGCGTCCGCATGACCTGCCTGTCCCGCTGTCGGGGCCGGGCGCCTCGCTGCGCGTGCCTTTCAACCGATCGCCTTCTGTTGTCGTCGACCCCATGTACGGCTTCCGCGCCCTGCGCGCCTCCGCGTCACCCCATCTTCCGACCCTCATCGGCGCCAGCGCCGTGCTGCTGTGGAGCCCGGTCCTGGGCATGCTGCGCACGATCACCGAGATCTTCGGTGCGGTCGGTGGCGCCGCGCTGGTCTTTACCGCCGCTGCGGTGTTCTCGGCGCTCATCCTGGGCGTGCCGCGACCCTCGCAGCTGCCGCGACGCTACCTGCTGATCGGCGGTGCGTTGTTCATCGGCACCGAAATCTCGCTGTCGCTGTCCATCGGCCTGGCCCACCATCGTGGGCAGGCGCTGGAACTGGTGATGATCAACTACCTGTGGCCGTGCCTGACGGTGCTGCTGACCGTGCTCACCCGCATGCAGCGCGGCAACTGGCTGCTGCTGCCGGCCACCGTGCTGTGCCTGCTGGGCGTGGTGCTGGTCATCACCGGCGAAGGCGCGTGGTCGCCGGCAATGCTGCTGGCCAACCTGCGCAGCAACCCGCTGGCCTATGCGTTGGCGCTGGCCGCCTCGTGCATGTGGGCGACGTACTCGCTGGTGACCAAGCGCATCGGCGGTTCGCGCAACGCGGTGCCGTTGTTCATGATCGCCACCGCCGCGGTGCTGTGGCTGAAGTACGCGCTGGGCGATGCGCCGCCGCTGCACCTGCACTGGGGCGGCCTGGCCCAGGTGGCGATGTTCGGCCTGCTTACCGCCACCGCCTATTCGTGCTGGAACCATGGCCTGCAGCACGGCAACGTCACCTCGATGGCGATCTTCTCCTACTTCGCCCCGGTGCTGTCGGTGCTGTGGAGCAGCGTGTGGCTGTCGCTGCACCCGGGCATGGGCTTCGTGCAGGGCGTGGCCTGCGTGACCGCAGGCTCGCTGCTGTGCTGGTGGGCCACCCGCGCACGGCCGCTGCCGCCCCCGGCGCCGCCGGCCGCACACACGGCCTGACCCTGCGCCTGGCGGCCTGCCGGGCGGGGCGCGAATTCCCTTTGTGGTCAGTCGCTTGCGGGCGCCTTCCGCTGTCTTGCTGCACCGCATGATGTGTCAGTTCCATGACGCTGCTACTTTTCGTGTCCCCCGGTGTCATTTCTTGATCGACACCCTCGACCGCCAGTAGCAGTGATTGCAAGGGATTTTCATGACGCACAGGCTGAATCTTAAAAAGACACCGGTTACCTTGGCCGCCAGCGCGCTGGCCAGTGCCGTGCTGCTGGCTCTGGCCGCCCCGGCTGCCGCCCAGGAGGCCGCCGCGGCCAACCCCACCGAACTGGATGCGGTGACGGTGACCGGCTACCGCGCCAGCGTGGAGAAGGCGCTGGACATCAAGCGCTCGGAAAAGGGCATGGTCGACGCGGTGGTGGCCGAGGACATCGCCAACTTCCCCGATCTCAACCTTGCCGAATCGCTGCAGCGCATCCACGGCGTGACCATCACCCGCGACGCTGGCGAAGGCCGCAACATCTCCGTGCGCGGCCTCGGCCCGGATTTCACCCGCGTGCGCATCAACGGCCTGGAAGCGCTGACCACCGTCGGCGGCTCCGACCAGTCCGGCGGCACCAACCGCAGCCGTGGCTTCGACTTCAACGTGTTCGCCTCGGATCTGTTCTCGCAGCTGATCGTGCGCAAGACCGCTTCGGCCGACGTGGAAGAGGGCTCGCTGGGCGCCACCGTGGACCTGCGCACCGCGCGCCCGTTCGACTACGACGGCTTCACCTTCGCGGCGAGCGGGCAGGGCAGCTTCAATGATCTTTCCGAGAAGGCCAGCCCGCGTGCGGCCGCGCTGATCGCCGATACCTGGGCCGACGGGCGCTTCGGTGGCCTGCTGTCGGTGGCCTATTCCGAACGCCGCGTGCGCGAGGAAGGCAGCAACACCGGCCGCTGGTACAGCGCCAGCAGCAACGGCGGCTTCAGCCCCAGCTCGCCGTTCACCGCCGGCCTGGCCGATGGCGTGTGGCACCCGTATTTCCCGCGTTACACGCTGCTGGAGCACGACCAGAAGCGCCTGGGCGTGACCGCCTCGCTGCAGTGGAAGCCGACCGACAACACCGAGTTCGCGCTGGACGCGCTGTATTCGAAGATCGATACCGTGCGCAGCGAGAAATATATCGAGGCGATCTCGTTTGCCTACTCGGCGCAGAAGCAGAACATGGTGCTGCGTGACGGCTATATCGATCCGACCTCCGGTGCGTTGCTGTACGGCGTGTTCGACGGCGCGGGCGTGCGTTCGGAACAGCGGCGCGATGAGTGGAGCACCGAGTTCAAGCAGGTCTCGCTCAGTGGCGAGCATCGCTTCAGTGATGCGTTCAAGGTCAATCTGCTGGTCGGCCATTCCAAGTCCGAGCACGCCAACCCGGTGCAGACCACGCTGATCATGGACAAGGCCAACGTGTCCGGCTACAGCTACGATTTCCGCAACAGCACCACCCACCCGACCTTCAATTACGGCATCGACCCCACCGACCCCAACGGCTGGACCCTGGCAGAAGTGCGACTGCGCCCGCAGTACGCCAGCAACAGCTTCGACAATGGCGCACTGGATTTCACCTGGAACTTTGGTCCGTCCTTCACCCTGCGCGGCGGCCTGCTGGCCAAGGACTATACGTTCGACACCAGCGAGTACCGCCGTCGGACCGAAACCGTGGTGCCGACCTTTGCCGATGGCAGCTACACCGTGCCGGCGGCACTGGTGGACATCGCCCGCCTGGGCGGCGTGGCCGGTTCGCCCGATGCCTGGGCCGTGCCCGACCTGGCCGCGTTGTCGGAGCTGCTGGACATCTACAGCGGGCAGGGCATCTACCAGCTGTACGAACGCAACGCGACCCGCCGTAGCGTTGAAGAACGTGACCGCGGCGCGTGGCTGATGGGCGAGTTCGGCTTTGATGTCGGCAGCGTGCCGGTGTCGGGCAACGTGGGCGTGCGCCGGGTCAAGACCACGCAGTCCTCCACCGGCTATTCCACGGTGGATGGCGCGATGGTGCTGACCCATGTCTCGCGCGACTACACCGATACGCTGCCGTCGCTGAACCTGGTGGCCGAGCTGGCGCCGGACCTGATGCTGCGCTTCGGTGCGGCCAAGGTGATGGCGCGTCCCGGCCTGTCCTCGCTGACCCCGGGCACGACGCTGAGCCTGTCCAGCGGCCACCGCTACGTCAACGGCGGCAACCCGAACCTGGACCCGATCCGCGCACGCACGCTGGACCTGGGCGTGGAGTGGTACTTCCAGGAGGGCGGCCTGCTCGGCCTGGCGCTGTTCCACAAGGACATCGAGAGCTTCGTGCAGGGCACCAGCACGGTCATGCCGTTCAGTGCCAGCGGCCTGCCGGCCAGCCTGCTCGATGGCACCGGGGTGTCGCCCAATGAAGACTTCACCTTCACCCGTCCGCTGAACACGCCCGGTGGCGACCTCAAGGGTGCCGAGTTCAACTACGTGCAGCCCTTCAGCTTCCTGCCGGGGCGCTGGAGCAACCTGGGCCTGCAGCTGAATTACACCTGGGTCGATTCGCAGATCCAGTACCTGACCTCCACCGGTGCGGCCTCGCTGAAGACCGACCTGACCGGGCTGTCGAAGAATTCGTACAACAGCACGCTGTTCTACGAAGGCGAGAAGCTTGGCGCGCGCGTGTCCTACACCCATCGCGACGGCTACTACACCCAGGTGCCGGCCAGCGTGCAGGGCTTCAGCTTCCACGGCATGGATGCGGTGGACACGGTGGATGCCTCGATCAGCTGGAAGATCGACGACCACCTGGAAGTCAGCCTGGAAGCCATCAACCTGACCAATGAAACCAGCAACGAGTGGGTGGGTACCTCGGCGTGGAAGCTGCCGCTGACCTACACCCAGAC
>JAFAFD010000307.1 GCA_023423675.1 Pseudomonadota bacterium
AAGAGCAGTCGACCAACGGTCGACTCTACCCAAGCCGTCAGTACTTCAACCGCAGCTCTTCCACCTGCGGCTGCTGCAGCGCGTACCAGTCCTGGAATTCCTCTTCGCTGATCTCATCCGGCGCATACACCGCAATGGGGTGCCAGTCGTGGTCGGTCGGCAGCGGCTGGCGCGGGCCCGCGCGCAGGCTGTAGCTGACGCCCTCGTAATCCACCACGTCGTCCACCTGCGGCCACTGCTCGCGGGCAAACGCGGTTTCACTCTTCAACAGGATCACCTGGTACATCGGCACCTCCACTTCGCTCGTATGGGGAAAAAACCCGGCGCTGGCGCAAGGATAGCGCTGCACCGGTGATGGCTGCGCCGCCGCGCGGGCGACGCATTGTTCTGGACGTGGACCTCGCCCCGGCTTCACCTGCCCATGGCGAGCCCGACGGCATGGTGGGACACCCTTTCCACGACGCTGAACTCGATGACCGACCACCCGCCGCTGAAGACCGTCGCCGACCTCAAGCTGCCCCGCTACCTGGGCACCTGGTACGAGATCGCCCGCCTGCCCATGCGCCACGAGCCGGAAGGCTGCACCGACGTGTCGGCGCACTACGAACTGCTGGACAACGGCAACGTGGGCGTCACCAACCGCTGCCGCATGGACGGCGAGGTCGAGGAAGCCACCGGTGAGGCATGCGCCGTGGATAACGACGTGGCCCGCCTGGAGGTCAGCTTCCTGCCCAAGGGCCTGCGCTGGCTGCCCTTCGCCAAGGGGGACTACTGGGTGATCCAGGTGGCCCCCGATTACAGCGTGGCACTGGTCGGCAGCCCGGACCGCAAGTACCTGTGGCTGCTGGCGCGCGAGCCGAAGCTGGATACCACCGTGCAGGAACATTATCTGGCAGCGGCCCGCCTTCAGGGGTTCGATCTGTCCGAACTGATCCAGACTCCCCACACCGGCCGCCCCACTGCCTGATCGATAGGTAGCCCCATGGACCTGAAGAGCGGTTACCCCTGGTGGGCCGTGAGCAATGGGCTGATCCAGGCCTTCCCGCCGCTGCAGCAGGACCTGGGTTGCGATGTCCTGGTGGTAGGCGGCGGTGTCACCGGCGCGTTGATTGCCGATGAGCTGTCCGGCCACGGCCACGAGGTCGCGGTGATCGAGCAGCGCGACATCGGCTGGGGCAGCACCGCGGCCAGCACCGCCCTGCTGCAGTACGAGATCGACACCCACCTGCTGGACCTGGCCCGCCAGTACGGCTCTGATGCTGCGGAACTGGCCTACCGCGCCTGCGCCGAGGCCATCCCGGCCCTGGGCGAAGTGGCGCGCGGCCTGAAGAAGGTCGATTTCCAGCGCATGGACAGCCTCTATCTGGCCAGCCGCCACCGCGACGTACCGGTGCTGATGGCCGAGGGTGCCGCACGCCGCCAGGCCGGACTGGACGCCCGCTGGCTGCAGCCGGACGACCTGCAACAGCGCTTCGGCGTGGACGCCGGTGGCGCGCTGCTGACCCGCCAGGCCGCGCGGGTCGATCCCTACTGCCTCACCTATGGCCTGCTCAAGCGCGTGCGCCGCCGCGGCGGCCATGTGCATGACCGCACGGTGCTGCACAGCCTGGAGGCCACCTCGCGCAGCGTGACCACACGTACCGAGGCGGGGGCCACCATCCGTGCGCGCCACGTCGTGCTCGCGATGGGCTACGCCAACCAGCGCTGGATCGACCAGCGGGTGGCGCGCAACCGCAGCAGCTACGCCTTCATCACCGACCCCATCGATGCCGACGTGCTGGGCCCGCTGCAGCGCACGATGGTGTGGGAAAGCGCCCGCCCCTACCTGTACCTGCGGGCCACCGGCGAGGGCCGGCTGCTGGTGGGTGGTCTGGACGATGCCATCGACATCCCGGCGCGCCGCGACCGGCGGGTGGAGGGCAAGGCGAAGCAGCTGATGAAGCAGCTGCAGCACTGGTTCCCGCAGCTGGACCCGACGCCGGCATTTTCCTGGGCGGGCACCTTTGCCGAGACCGCGGACGGCCTGCCGTTCTTCGGCCCGCACCCGCAGTGGGGGCCGCGCGTGCACCTGGCCATGGCCTACGGCGGCAACGGCATCACCTATTCGATGATCGGTGCCGGGCTGCTGCGGGCGCGGATCGAGCGGCGCCGGCACCCGCTGCAGGATCTGTTCGGGTTCGGCCGGGTCTAAGGGAATCCGGGCCTGGCCCGGATCTACCACAAGCCGGCGGCGACAGGCATCATTCAAGCAACGCCTGTTAGCGTCGGCCTGTCCCGCCGCGCGTGGCGCGGTCCCTGCCCGTTGGAGCATCGCGATGATCCGTCCCCTGACCCTGCTGCTGTGCCTGGCCAGCCTGCCCGGGACCGTGCTTGCCCAGTCCGCTGCCGGCGCCACGGCACCGCAGTCGCCCGGCCTGGACCTGTCCGTGCCGCAGGCACCGATGCGCTATCTCAACGACCCGACCGTGCAGCAGGACCCGCCGGGCACCTACTACGGCGACAAAAGCGGCCCGCGCGTGCACGACGACGCCCGCATCGCCGACGTGACCGACGACAAGCTGAAGGTGTCCGGCAGCTTCACCACCGGCATCGGTTATTCGAAGGGCTACGGCAACTCGCACTACAACGCCGCCACGCTCAACCTCAGCAAGAACTACACCACCGATGAGGGCAAGACCCACGGGGTCAACCTCAACATCCATGTCAGCGAAGGCAAGGGCCCGGGCTTCGGCCCGTATGGCGGTGGTTTCTATGGCGGCGGTGGCCCGGGTTACTGGGATTACCCGCCGCCGTACGGCTGGTAATCAGCTCCCGCTGCGCTCGCCGGGCATGGCCCGGCGCTACCGC
>JAFAFD010000311.1 GCA_023423675.1 Pseudomonadota bacterium
CCCAGCGCCGAGAACACCGCCACCATCACCCCGCCGAACGCCGGCGTGGCACCGGCCTCGACCACGATGCGCGGCAGCCAGGTGAACATCGAATAGGTCATCAGCGAGGTCATGCCGAACATCAGCGTCATGCTCCAGCCCAGCGACGTGCGCCAGACCCTGCCGTGCGGCTGCGCGGTGGGATCACTGCCGTCCTGCACCGGCTTCGGCGCGCGGCGGGCCAGCATCAGCCAGGGCAGGGCGGCGGCAAGGGCCAGCAGTGCCCACATGCCCAGCGACACGCGCCAGCCCGCGGCATTGGCCACCGGCACCGCCAGCAGCGCCGGCGTCATCGTGCCCAGCTGCAGCACGCTGATGTACAGCGTGCTCATCGTGCCCACCTTGTTGGCGAAGTAGCGCTTCACCAGCGGCGGTACCACCACGTTGCCGATGCCCATGCCGGCCAGCGCGATCACCGAGCCCAGCAGCAGCGTGCCGACGTTGCCGGCGCTGGAGCGCAGCAGCAGGCCGGCCATGGCCAGGGTCATCGCCAGCAGCGTGGTGCGCTCCAGGCCCAGGCGCCGGGCCACGGCCGGGGTCGCCACGCCGAACAGCGCGAACGAGGCGGTGGGCAGCATGCCCAGCACGCCGGTCATGGTGGTGCCGAAGCCGAACTGCTGGCCGAGCACGTCCAGCAGCGGGGTGATGGAGGTGACAGCGGTACGCAGGTTGACCGCCGCCAGCAGGATGGCGGCGAACGCCAGCACACGGCCGTGCAGCAGCGAAGGTGAGGGCGAAGTCGGGGACGTCATGCGGCGGGTCCTTGCAGGTGGCGCACGCCGCGTCTTGGGCGTGCAGCGCCGGCACCAGGCCAGGCCGGTGCAGGGGTGGGGGAAAGGGTGCCCATTGTACGGGGCGCGATGCGCCCGGGCCTGTCGGCGCTGAATGTCGCGATCCGCACATTCTGATGTCCGTTACCGCAGCGCTCCGGAAATCCGCTACGGTCAAGCGGATCCGTTGTGTTTCCGGCGCTTGCGCGGTGCGTGACCACCCCATTGCAGGGCATGCAGCACTGCTCCGGGGTGCGGGTCAATCGCGCCGTTGCTAGGTTCGGGCCGAATCCAGCATGGAAGGATCAGGGAGTGGCAAGGACGTTGATTGTGGTGGGGGATGCAACCAGCGGCGGGGGCAGGGTGATTACCGGTTCGCCTGCGACCGATATCGAGGGCAAGCCTGTGGCACGGGTAGGGGACAAAGCCACCTGCCCCAGGCACCAGGTCGTGGCCTCCATCGTCAGTGGCGACTCCACCCTCGTGTTCGAGGGCCAGCCAGTGGCGCGCGACGGCGACAGGCTGTCGTGTGGATGCTCGCTCATCGCCGGGCAGCAGTCCTTGGTGTTCGTGGATGCGGGCGGCGGTGGCGCGGACAGCGGACCGGTGGCGCAGACCGCGCAGGCGGCGGGTGCCGTTTCACCCGCAGCGCTCGCGCCTGCCGCGCCGATGGCTGACAAGGCGCCGGTGTGCGAGGCCTGCCTGCTGGCCGGTGCCCGATCCGGTGCCACATTCCTGGGGCGCTGATGAACCGATACGCCATTGTTGACGCATCGGCCTACGCCGACACACCCAAGGCGCTGGCCTGGTACGCGCAGGATCTGCCGCATCGCTCGCTGTTTGCGCGCCAGCCCGAAGTCGCCAGCGCCGCTGTGGGGCCTTGGCTGCTGCAGTTGCCCGCGCACGTCCACACCCAGGTGGATGGGTGGTTACGCGCGTTGGAACTGAATAAGCCGGTGGTGGCGTGGCTGACCAGCGAAGCCGAGTTCGAAGTGGTGTTCCAGCACCTGGAAGCCTGTCTGGACCTGCGCCGCCCCAGCGGCAAGCTGGCGCTGTTGCGCTACTGGGATGGCCGCGTGTTCCTGCGTTTGCAGCGGGCGTTCACCCTGCAGCAGCGCAGGCAGCTGATGGGCCCGCTGCTGCAGTGGCACTTCCAGATGCTGGGCGAGAGCTACACCCTGGATCGCGAAGCGCTGTACGCACCGGAGGCTGGCTGATGTTTGAGATCACGGCAGAACAGGAAGCCCTGCTGCGCTTGCCTGACTCCTCGACGTTCTTCCCGTTGCTGTGCCGGGAGATCCGCGAGGACTACCCCAGCAAGGTGGGTCATCTGAGCGAAGGGACGTTGATGAACAGCGTGGTGAAAAGCCACGACCACGCCGCCTATGTGCTGCGCATTACCCACCTGCCGGTGCTGGTGCGTTGGGTAAAGGCCGATGTGGCATGGGCAAGTGGCTTGCGGGCAGTCCCGGCGGCGGACATTTGGATGCGCAACGCGAAGAACCCGAATCTGGCGGCAGCGGATCTGCTGTCGAATCTGGCAGGACACTAGGAGCAATCATGGGCACCAGAATCATCGGCTCCCGGCCCTGGCTTGGGCCCGGCATGGGAGACGGTAACGGCAGCGTAGATGAAGACGGCAACCTGGTGGATCCCTATGGCGGGCCGACCACCGGTGATGTGCTGGATGGCATTCGCGATGCGGTGGGCGGCATTCAGCAGCGGGTGCGCGGTGAAGCCAAGCCGGATGCGCGCGCTGAGCCGGTGGCCAAGGCGCGGGAAGTGGACTGCTCGCAGATGCCCGACGAGACCGCGTGCAACGAGTGCCTGCTGAAAGAGGGGTTCATTGGACCGCCCCGTACTGGGCGCTATGTCACCCGGCGTAATCTGATCAACTACGAGTACCAGCTGTACATCGCCAACCTGCGCTCGGCACCGCTGCGCTTTGGATTCCTGGTGGCGGACAAGGCCGATCCGGCGCGGTCGTTCTTCTCAGTGGATACGTTGTTTGATTATCTGCACCGGAAGGGGTTCTCACGCACCGTGCAGGAGTGGCATTTCAACGCCTGTGAGTTTGATGGGTTCTGGTTGAAGGACTGCACGGTGGTGGAGGCGAAGGG
>JAFAFD010000337.1 GCA_023423675.1 Pseudomonadota bacterium
GGTGTAGATCCCGACAGAATTTTCGCACGTGATGCCGGAATCCCCCTGCTGGCGTGGCCGCTCCGCGCGCGAAATCTCGACGGATTACAGGCGCTACTGGACAACGGTGCCGATCCGAACGCACGCGCCTACAAGACGGTTGACGGGCGCAGGCTTGGCTACAACAACGCCATGGTTTACGCAGCCAAGATGGACGACCCTCGGTTCCTCGAGCTTCTCCTGAAGCACGGAGGCGACCCCAACACGCGCAACTCCGCCAACGAGACCCTCTTGTTTCAGGCGTTCGTTGCGGGCAATCAGTGGGAAAACGTCAAACTCCTGGTCGAGAACGGCGCTGACGTCAACGAGCAGAATCGAGGCAGTGCTGACACCGTCATCAGCTGGTATACGACTCGCGGAGCATTCGAGCATGCCTACTGGCTCCTTGAGCATGGCGCTGATCCCACTGTAATGCTCACGTCCTCAACCGGCGAACCTGACCGCATGCTTGTCGCCGAACACATCTACTGGGGCATCACTACGCCCGACCTTCTTCCTTGGCAGAAGAAGTGCCAACAATGGCTGATGGCACGGAACATACCTCGCCCCCCCATGCCCAAAGGAATTCGGGACAAGCGTGAAGCATTTGGCTTCCCGACCAGGGAAGAAGATATCCCGCTGCTGTAAGGATTTTTGACATGGATGTTCGCCTGCGACATCTCGTTCTGCCTGCCCTCCTGGCAACAGTTCCGACTCTTCTTTCGGCGTGCGTGCCGCAGTCACTGCACGGCGCTGAGGGCTACTTCGAAGGCAAAGCCTTACAGCTGGCGATTGCCGCCGAAAGCGGCGACGCCGATGCCATACGTCACATCGTCAAAGAGGAAGGCGTAGATCCGGACAAGACGTTTTCATCGCGCGATGGAATTCCTCTGATCGCATGGCCGCTGCGGGCCCGCAGCATCGGAGGACTGAAAGCCCTTCTCGATCTCGGTGCAGACCCCAACGCCCGCGAGTCCAGGCAGATGAACGGGCAGTTGATCAACTTCGACAACGCGATGGTCTACGCGGCGAAAATGGACGACCCGCGCTATCTCAATCTCTTACTGAAACACGGTGGTGATCCCAATACTCGCAACATCAACAATGAGACGTTGCTGCTGCAGGCGTTTCTCAGCGGAAACCAGTGGAAGAACGTGCAGGTTCTGGTCGAAAACGGGGCCGATGTAAACGAATCCAACTTAAGGAGCCTCGGCAGCGACACCGTCCTAAGCTGGTACACAGGGAGAGGCGGGTTCGACTATGCCTACTGGCTGCTGGAGCATGGTGCAGATCCCACCATCTCCCAACCTGTGCAGGAGGGATCCGGCAAGACTGCGCGTCAACTGATGGTCGAAGACATCTACTGGGAAATCACCACGCCCGACAACCTACCCTGGCAGAAGAAGTGCCAACAGTGGTTGGCTGACCGCAACATCCCGCGCCCGCCGATGCCCGAACACATCCGCAGGAAGCGCGAGGCCTTCAAGTTCCCGACCAGGGAAGAAGACATCCCCCTGCTGTAGCCTCCGGCTCAACCGCCGGAAAGCAGCTCGCAATCTGCCGGCAGGTGCATGCGCACCCGGCCTGCCACGCAGTCGATGCGGAAACGGCGCGCCTGTACCGGCTCGCCGTCCAGGTTCAATGTCAGTGGCTGCGACGCGTCGATCTGCAACCACGGCAGCTGCGCGCGGTTCGCCACGCGTTCCAGCGCGGCCTCCTTGCCGCCGGTCAGCATCTGGCCCAGGGTTGCGGCGACCTCGCCGTCCAGTTCGGGCACCACGGTGACATCCAGCAGGCCGTCATCGATCAGCGCCTGCGGGCACAGCTGCTGGCCACCGCCGGCCTGGCGGCCGTTGCCGATGCCCAGGGCGATGAACCCGCCTTCCCACTCGAAATCCGGACCGGTGAGGCGCGCGGTGATCGGCTCGATGCGGCCCAGCTTGGCAATGCCGGTGATGACATAGGCCAGCCCGCCCAGCATCTTCTTCAGGCCTGCGTCGGTTTCCACGGTCACCTGGGTACCAAAGCCGCCGCTGGCGAGGTTGGCGCACCACCAGCGCTTGCCATCGGCGTCGACACGCAGCAGATCGATGGGGCGCGCCGACACGCGCGTGACCAGCGCGAACGCTTCTTCCGGATCCGTGGGGATGCCGGCCGACGTGGCGAAATCGTTGGCCGTGCCCATTGGCACCAGTGCCAGCGATGGCAGCGTGCCGGCCGGCTCTTCGCGATGGGCCAGAGTTTCGGCCACCGCACTGAGGGTGCCATCACCGCCTGCGGCCACGATCACATCCACGCCCTGGTCGATGGCTTCGGCCACGTAGCGCTCGGCGTCGCCCTCTTCCCAGGTCACACGCACTTCCAGCTGCACCCCCTGCCCGCGCCAGTGGCCAACCGCATTGCGCAGGTCATCATCGCCAGCGGATTTACCGTTGAGTATCAGGCGCCAGCGCGGGGTGGTCATGCAGGTGTTTCCAATGGGGATGGCACAGGCTATCAATCGTGCGTTCGCGGCCAGTGAACGCCAGGCGGTAGATCCACGCCATGCGTGGATGTCATGCAGATGTCATGGCCGGCCTGGAGAATGGAAGGCCATAGCAGGGAAGACGGATGGAGGCAGGATCAGCCTCCCACGAATGCAGCAGGGCCGCGCCAGCGTTTGGCGCGGTCTTTTTTTTGCTTCAGCCGTTGGCGAAATCGTGCAGCGCCTGGCCCTGCAGCCGGTACACGGTCCACTCGTCCTGCGGCCTGGCGCCGGCGGCGGTATAGAACTCGATGGCCGGGGTGTTCCAGTCCAGCACCGACCATTCGAAGCGACCGCAGCCCTCGGCCACGGCCTGGCGCGCGATGTACTTCAGCAGCGCCTTGCCGGCGCCGACGCCGCGCTTTTCCTGGCTGACGTACAGGTCTTCCAGGTAGATGCCCTTGCGGCCCAGCCAGGTCGAGTAGTTGTAGAAATACACCGCATAGCCGATGGCCTCGCCGTCGGCTTCGCAGATCAGCGCGCGGGCGGTGGCCTCGGCGCCGAACAGGCTCTCGGCGATGCCGATCTCATCGGTCTGCACCGAATGCTCGGCCTTCTCGTAGATGGCCAGCTCGCGGATGAAATGCAGGATCAGGCCAGCATCGGCCACGGTGGCCGGACGGATGTTCAATAGTGCCATATGCGCAAAAGGGGACGGAGGGGATTAATCGAGCTTAATCCCCTCCGTCCCCATTTTGTCAGCGGGCGGCGGCGACGTTCGCGCGCATCTGCGCGATCACGTCCTGGTAGCTGGTCTTGGCGTTGAAGATGGCCGAGCCGGCCACGAAGGTGTCGGCGCCGGCGGCGGCGATCGCGCCGATGTTGTCGGCCTTCACGCCACCGTCGATCTCCAGGCGGATGTCCTTGCCGCTGGCATCGATCTTCTGGCGGACCACGCGCAGCTTGTCCAGCGCCGAGGGAATGAAGGCCTGGCCGCCGAAGCCCGGGTTGACCGACATCAGCAGCACCAGGTCCAGGTCATCCAGCACCCAGTCCAGGATGTCCACCGGGGTGGCCGGGTTCAGCACCAGGCCCGGCTTGCAGCCCAGCGAACGGATCAGCTGGATCGTGCGGTGCGGGTGGCGGCTGGCCTCCGGGTGGAAGCTGATGTAGGTGGCACCGGCCTCGGCGAAGTCCGGGATGATGCGGTCCACCGGCTCGACCATCAGGTGTACGTCGATCGGCGCGGTGACGCCGTGCTTGCGCAGGGCCTGGCAGACCATCGGGCCGATGGTCAGGTTGGGCACGTAATGGTTGTCCATCACGTCGAAGTGGACCCAGTCCGCACCGGCGGCCAGGACGTTGTCCACTTCCTCGCCCAGGCGGGCGAAATCGGCGGACAGGATGGACGGGGCGATGAGGCAGTTGGACATGGCCGGGGCCTTGGAGACGGGGGAAAGGGGGTCAGCGCTTGCGCAGCGTCTTGATGCGGTCGTAGGCGGCGTTGATCCGCCGCGACTTCTGCTCGGCCTGCTGCTGCAGCTCGGGGGCCGCGCCGCCGAGCTTGTCGGGGTGGTACTGGGAAATGAGCTTGCGGTAGGCCCGCTCGACCTCGGCGTCGGTGGCCTCGGAGGTCAGCCCCAGCTCCCGGTACGGGTTTTCCTTGTTCAGGCGGAACCAGTCCGAGTCGAAGGCATGGCCGAGCAGCAGGCCGATGACCGCACCGAACAGCGGATTGGGCCGGAACAGCAGGGCCCCGGCGATGAAACCGAGCAGTTTTCCGTACCAGCGCATGGCGCCCCAGGGTCGACCGGCGAAATGGATGCTCATTTTACGTCACAGCGGGCACGGACCGCTTTACACTAGGCCGCCCGCTGGTCAGCGGGCCCGCCGGGTCCGTTGGGCAGCCGTATCGACAACGCCCCAGGAGTGCCCGTGCCAACCACGCTGTTGCAATCCGATCTCCCCGGCCTGCCCTTGCGCCATCGCGGCAAGGTGCGTGATGTGTTCGATATCCCGCGCGAGCGGCTGCCTGCAGGGACCCCGCCGGGCGACTACCTGCTCATGGTGGCCACCGATCGCCTGTCGGCGTTCGACGTGGTCCTGCCCGACCCGATCCCGGGCAAGGGCGAGATGCTCTGCCAGGTGTCCAACTTCTGGTTCGCCAAGACCGCCCACCTGATGCCCAACCACCTGACCGGCATCGACGTGGCCAGCGTGCTGCCCGAGGGCGTGGACCCGGCCCTGTACGCCAAGCGTGCGGTGGTCACCCGCAAGCTGAAGCCGGTGCAGGTGGAGGCGATCGCCCGCGGTTACCTGATCGGCAGCGGCTGGAAGGACTACCAGCGCACCGGCAAGGTCAGCGGCATCGACCTGCCCGACGGCCTGCGCCAGGCCGAGCAGCTGCCCGAGCCGATCTTCACCCCGTCCACCAAGGCCGCCGTCGGCGACCACGACGAGAACATCGATTTCGATGCGATGGTCAAGCAGGTGGGCGCGGACCTGGCCGAGCGCGTGCGCGATGCCACCCTGCGCATCTACAAGTTCGCGGCGGACTACGCCCGTGAGCGCGGCATCATCCTGGCCGATACCAAGTTCGAGTTCGGTACCGATGCCGATGGCCGTCTGTACATCATGGACGAGATGCTGACCCCGGATTCCTCGCGTTACTGGCCGGCCGACGAGTACGAAGTGGGCACCAGCCCCCCGAGCTACGACAAGCAGTTCGTGCGTGACTACCTGGAGACGCTGGACTTGGGCAAGACCGCCCCGGGCCCGAACATCCCGGCGGAAATCATCGAGCGCACCCGCGCGCGCTATGCAGAGGCGCTGCAGCGGCTGGCCGGGATCTCGGTCGACTGAGCGCCCCCCGCGCTGCGCGCGGCGCGGCGGCCCGCCGTACCCGGCTGCGCTATCCTGAGCGCGCCACCGGCCC
>JAFAFD010000409.1 GCA_023423675.1 Pseudomonadota bacterium
GCCCAGTTGCACGGCATCTACATCCTGGCCGAGAACGCCGAAGGCCTGATCGTGGTGGACATGCATGCCGCCCACGAGCGCATCGGCTACGAGCGGCTGAAGAACGCCCACGATGGCATCGGCCTGCAGTCGCAGCCGTTGTTGGTGCCGATCACCCTGGCGGTGGGCGAGCGCGAGGCCGACACCGCCGAGACGGAGGCGGAAACGCTGGCCGCGCTCGGTTTCGAAGTCACCCGCGCCAGCCCGGGCGCGTTGCATGTGCGCAGCATTCCCGCGCTGCTGGCCAACGCCGAGCCGGAAGGCCTGCTGCGCGACGTGCTGACCGACCTGCGCGAACATGGCCAGAGCCGGCGCATCGCCAGTGCGCGCGACGAACTGCTGTCGACCATGGCCTGCCACGGCGCGGTGCGCGCCAACCGGCGCCTGACCGTGCCGGAAATGAACGCGCTGCTGCGCGACATGGAAATCACCGAGCGCTCCGGCCAGTGCAACCACGGCCGGCCGACCTGGGCACGTTTTTCGCTGGCGGAAATCGACCGCTGGTTCCTGCGCGGCCGCTGAGGCCCGCAACGTTGAGGGGAGCATCCATGCGTCATCGGGGAGTGGGCGGCCTGTTGGTCGCCGTGTTGCTGGCCGCCTGCAGCCCGGCACCGGCGCCGGTGCCGGTGGTGAAGGAGGATCCGGCATTCGCGGCGGGGCAGCAGCAGTGGCGCGTGCAGCGCTATGAAGACCTGACCCGGCCCGATGGCTGGACCGCGCTGGTCGGCCTGCACTGGCTGCAGTACAAGTCGCACTTCATCGGCAGCGGTGCCAGCAGTGGCATCCGCCTGGCGGTGGGCCCGAACAAGCTGGGCCTGCTGCGGCGCGAGGGCGACCAGTGGTGGTTCAGCCCCGAAGCCGGGGTGGACGTCAGTCTGGACGGGCAGCCGGTGCGTGGCCGCGTGCGCATGAACACCGACAAGGATCCGGCGCCCACCGTGCTCAGCTTCGATGGCGGCAAGGGCCAGCTGAGCATCATTCGTCGCGGCCCGCGCGATGCGCTGCGGGTCAAGCATGCCGACGCGGATGCGCGCCGCGATTTCGCCGGCATCCAGTACTGGCCCGGCGGTCCCGACTGGCAGGTGCAGGCGCATTTCATCGCCCATCCCGCAGGCAAGACCCTGCCGATCGTGGACATCACCGGCCTGACCACCGAAATGCCGAATGCCGGCGCGGTGGAGTTCGAGCGCGACGGCCGCAGTTGGCGCATGGAAGCGATCGGCGCGCCCGGCGAGCCCCTGTTCCTGGTCTTCGCCGACCGCACCAGTGGCCACGGAAGCTATCCGGCCGGTCGCTACCTGGACATCGATGCACCGGCCGCCGATGGCAGCGTGCGCATCGATTTCAACCACGCCTACAACCCACCCTGTGCCTTCACCCCGTATGCGACCTGCCCTCTGGCTCCGCCGGAAAACCGGTTGGACCTGCGCGTGGACGCCGGCGAGAAGGCGTACCACCTGCCTGAAGGAGAAGGCTGATCATGTCGATCAGATCATTGATGCGCGGCGCCGTGCTGCTGCTGGCCTGCGCGGTCGCCCCCCTGGCCGCTGCGCGCGGCGCGCCGGCTGAGGCGCCTGCGGCCAAGCCGCCGGTGCCGCTGCTGTGGAAGGTGACCGGCCCGGGCGATGCGCGTGTCTACCTGCTGGGTTCGTTCCACCTGCTGAAGCCCACCGATTACCCGTTGTCGGCCGATGTCGAGCAGGCCTTCACCGCGTCCAAGCGGGTGCTGTTCGAAGTATCGCCGGAGGAAATGGAATCGACCCAGGCGGCCACCCAGATGGTGCAGACCGCGATCCGCCGCGATGGCAGTGAACTGAAGCGCGACCTGGATGACGCCACCTGGCAGAAGCTGCAGGCCTACGCCACCCAGAACAAGCTGCCGCTGGCGCAGCTGCAGGGCATGAAGAGCTGGTTCGTCGCGCTCAACATCACCATCGGGCAGATGCAGAAGATGGGCCTGGATGCGAACCTCGGCCTGGACCGTCATTTCATGGCGCAGGCGAAGAAGGCGGGCAAGCAGACCGGCGGGCTGGAGGACATGCAGAGCCAGATCAACCTGCTGGACGGCATGAGCCTGCAGGAGCAGCGGCAGATGATGGCCGAGGCGCTGGACCAGGCAGACAAGGGCGATGAGCAGTCGCTGATGCTGCACGAGGCCTGGCGCCGCGGCGATGACCGAGTGCTGTGGAACAAGATGGCCGTGGAGATGCGCCAGCAGTATCCGCAGCTCTACCAGCGCATCAACACCGCGCGTAACGATGCGTGGGTGCCCAAGCTGCTGCCGTACCTGCAGGACGGGCAGGGCGGCACCCTGGTGGTGGTCGGTGGCCTGCACCTGCTGGGCAGCGATGGCGTGGTGGAAAAGCTGAAGGCCAAGGGCTACAAGGTCGAGCGCGTCTGCACGGGCTGCAAGCTGAAGCGTTGAGGGTAGAGTCGACCGTTGGTCGACTGCTTTCGGCCGGGTCGCGACATGCCCGCGCTGCGCGCATAAGTCGACCAACGGTCGAC
>JAFAFD010000431.1 GCA_023423675.1 Pseudomonadota bacterium
CGTCGATCCGCAGTTCGCCGCCAAGGCACGCATCGACAAGACGTCTTACGAGCAGCAGTACCAGGCTTCGGTGTCCGACCCGGATGCGTTCTGGGGCAAGGCCGCCGAACGGCTGGACTGGATGCGCAAGCCGACGAAGATCAAGAACGTCAGCTACGACCTGGCCGACTTCCACATCAAGTGGTTCGAGGACGGCGAGCTCAATGCCAGCGTGAACTGCCTGGATCGCCAGCTTGAAAAGCGCGGCGACAAGACCGCCCTGCTGTTCGAACCGGACGGCCCGGACGCGCCGGCCCAGCACGTGACCTACCGCGAGCTGTACGAGCGCACCTGCCGCCTCGGCAACGCACTGCGCAACCTGGGCGTCAAGAAGGGCGACCGGGTCACCATCTACCTGCCGATGATCGTCGACGCGGCCGTGGCCATGCTGGCCTGCGCGCGCATCGGTGCGATCCACTCGGTGGTGTTCGGGGGCTTTGCTCCGAACTCGATCGCCGACCGCGTCAGCGACTGCCAGAGCAAGCTGATCATCACCGCCGACGAAGGCCTGCGCGGTGGCCGAAAGATTCCGTTGAAGGCCAACGTCGATGCCGCGCTGAAGCTGCCGGGCACCAATACCGTTGAAACCGTGCTGGTAGTGCGCCACACCGGCGGCGCGGTCGACATGCAGGCCCCGCGCGACCGCTGGTTCCACGACGTGGTGGACAGCCAGCCGTCGACCTGCGAGCCCGAGCGCATGAACGCGGAAGACCCGCTGTTCATCCTCTACACCTCTGGTTCCACCGGCAAGCCGAAGGGCGTGCTGCACACCACCGGTGGCTACCTGCTGTACGCGGCCTACACCCATGAAGCGGTGTTCGACCTGCGCGAGGACGACATCTACTGGTGCACCGCCGACGTCGGCTGGGTCACCGGCCACAGCTACATCGTTTACGGCCCGCTGGCCAACGGCGCGACCTCGCTGATGTTCGAAGGCGTGCCGAACTACCCGGACACCTCGCGCTTCTGGAACGTGATCGACAAGCACAAGGTGACGATCTTCTACACCGCCCCGACCGCCATCCGCGCACTGATGCGCGAGGGCGAGGAGCCGGTGAAGAAGACCTCGCGCGCCTCGCTGCGCCTGCTTGGCAGCGTCGGCGAGCCGATCAACCCGGAAGCCTGGCGCTGGTACTACGAAGTGGTGGGCGACAGCCGCTGCCCGATCGTCGATACCTGGTGGCAGACCGAGACCGGCGGCATCCTGATCTCGCCGCTGGCCGGCGCGATGGATCTCAAGCCGGGTTCGGCCACCCTGCCCTTCTTCGGCGTGCAGCCGGCGCTGGTCAATGCCGATGGCGAAGTGCAGGACGGCCCGACCGAAGGCAACCTGATCATCCGTGATTCCTGGCCGGGCCAGATGCGCACGGTCTACGGCGACCACCAGCGCTTCATCGATACGTATTTCCGCACCTACCCGGGCAGCTACTTCACCGGCGACGGTTGCCGTCGCGATGAGGATGGCTACTACTGGATCACCGGCCGCGTGGACGATGTGATCAACGTGTCCGGCCACCGCATCGGCACCGCCGAAGTGGAGAGCGCGCTGGTGTCGCATCCGAAGGTGGCCGAAGCGGCTGTCGTCGGCTTCCCGCACGACGTAAAGGGCCAGGGCATCTACGCCTACGTGACCCTGGTGGCCGACGAAACCCCCAGCGACGAGCTGCACAAGGAGCTGGTGGCGTGGGTACGCAAGGAGATCGGCCCCATCGCCACGCCGGACCACCTGCAGTGGGCACCGGGCCTGCCCAAGACCCGTTCGGGCAAGATCATGCGCCGCATCCTGCGCAAGATCGCCGAGAACGCGCCGGACCAGCTTGGCGACACCTCGACCCTGGCCGATCCGTCGGTGGTGGCGTCGCTGGTGGACGAGCGCAAGGTCCGCTGATGGCATGAAGGCAGGCGCGGGACGCGCCAGGGACGACGCCGGGGGGAGGGACCCGGCGACGTCCGACCCGTCCCGTGCCGGCCGTCACGTCGCTCCTTTTTCCTGATCGATAAGCTCGACCCATGACCACCCTCCTGATTGCCGATGACCACCCGTTGTTCCGCGAAGCCCTGCGAGGGGCCGTACAGCGGGTCATCCCGGGCGTGCAGCTGTTCGAGGCCGACAGCGTCGAAGCGCTGTACGCGCTGGCCGACCAGCACAACGACGCCGACCTGGTCCTGATGGATCTCAACATGCCCGGCGCGCAGGGGTTCAACGCGCTGGTGCACATGCGCTCGCTGCACCCGCACCTGCCGGTGGTGGTGGTGTCCGCGCGCGAAGAAGCGACGGTGATGCGCCGTGCGCTCGATCACGGCGCACTGGGTTTCATTCCCAAGTCGGCCGACTCGGACACGATCGGCCACGCGCTGGGCACCATCCTCGATGGCGAGACCTGGGCACCGCCGGAGGCGCACAACGTGCCGCCCACCGGCAGCGAGGAACGCGAAGTCGGCCAGCGCCTGCGCGAACTGACCCCGCAGCAGTTCCGCGTGCTGCAGATGCTCGGTGCCGGCCGCTTGAACAAGCAGATCGCCTACGACCTCAACGTCTCCGAGGCCACGATCAAGGCCCACGTCACCGCCATCCTGCGCAAGCTCGGCGTGACCAACCGCACCCAGGCCGTGCTGATGGCCGGCAAGCTGGCGATCGACGACGACGCCATCGTGCTGCCGCCGGAAGAAGACTGACACTCCCGTTTGTAGAGCCGAGCCCATGCTCGGCTGCTGATCGCCGAAGGCCGTGATACGCGCGTGAGCCGAGCGTAGGCTCGGCTCTACAGGACTCCCCGGCACCTGAATTTGAAGAGCCGAGCCCATGCTCGGCTGCTGTTCGCCGAAGACCGCGCTAATCCTGCAAGGGCCATCTGCTCCAGGCGTAGGGATACTCGCCAAGATGCGTAGCCAGCCCGGCACGAACCGGATTGGCCGCAATGTACATCGCCTGCGTGCGCAGGCACTCATCGCTGCGCAGGCCGTGATCGTAATACCCCGGTTGCCAGATCGGTGCATCGGCATCAACGCGCCTGGCGATGGAACGTCCGCTGCGGGACTTGAGGATCTGCATGCACCCGGCGAGCGTTCCGCGGCGCAGCTCGATCAGCCAGTGAAGATGATCAGGCATGATCACCCAGGCCAGGGAACACGTCCGTCCCGTCCGCTCCACCGTACGGAGCGCCTCGATCAGAAGGCCGACGTTGGCTTCATCGTCAAACCAGCGTCGACGCGCGTGTGTCACCGTGGTGATCGCGTAGACGTTGCCGGTCTGCGACCAGCGGCCAATACGGAGTGCGGGGCTGGACATGCCCGAAGACTATGCTGCGACCGACAGGCTCTCCATCAGTGCACCACGGCGAGACATGTAGGCCATCTCCCCGTTGTAGAGCCGAGCCCATGCTCGGCTGCGTTTCGCCTGAGAACCGCGCTGCGCGCATGAGCCGAGCACAGGCTCGGCTCTACAGTTCCGCGCGTTACGCCACGCCGTGCAGGTGTTCGTACAGGATCGTCGAACCGATGATCACCAGGATCACACCGCCGATGATCTCGGCGCGCTTGCCGACCATGCCGCCCAGCACGCGGCCCAGCATGATGCCGGCGGTGACCATGGTCAGCGTGCACAGGCCGATGACCGCAGCCATCACGCCGATATGCACGTCCATGAAGGCCAGGCCGATGCCCACGGCCATCGCGTCGATGCTGGTGGCGAAACCGGTCAGTGCCAGCTTCCAGAAGCCGTGGTGCTGCGAGGGATCTTCATCCTCTTCGCCGCTGTCCGGGCGCACGCCGTTGATGATCATGTGCACGCCCAGCGCAACCAGCAGGCCGAAGGCGATCCAGTGGTCGAAGGCTTCGACGTACTGCAGGGCGGCGCGGCCGAGCAGCCAGCCGATGATGGGCGTGATCGCCTCGATGACGCCGAAGATGATGCCGGCGCGCAGTGCATCGCGGAACACCGGCTTGCGCATGGCCGCACCCTTGCCGATCGCCGCAGCGAAGGCATCGGTGGACATGGCAAAGCCGATCAGGAGGATCGAAACAGGAGACATTGGCGGCTGCTGAAGGTCGGGCAAGGACGGACGCACGGCTCGCGCTCGCGCCCAACCTGACGTTGCGCGCGCGGGCCGCTGGTCTCGCCAACCATCATGGTTGTCCACGCCACGGCGCACTGGCCGAGTATGTTGACGTGGACGATTCCTGCGTAGGAATCCGGCTACTCCCCAAGGGGACGCGAAGCTTAGCACCGCGATCCGCGCGTGGCGCATTTCCTTGCAAACGCGCAGGCAGGGCTGGTTTGTATAGCGAAGGGTATATTGCCGCGAAAATTGCAGGGGCGCGGCGCGATCCAGCCGAGCATGGGCTCGGCTCTACAAGGGGCTTCGTGGCCCGGCGTTACCTCGCGTCGCGCAGCGCGCCGAGGAAGGCGCGCAGCGAGGCCGGCTTGATCGGCTTGGTCAGCATGCGATAGCCGCGCTCGCGGGCCATGCGCTTCAGTTCATCGCGGCCGTCGGCGGTCAGCAGCGCGCCCGGCAACGGGTAGCCGGCCGCTTCGCGCAGTGCCACCAGCGCGTCCAGGCCATCCATGCGGTCGTGCAGGTGGTAATCCACCAGCATCACCTGCGGCTGCTCGGCCACCCTTTCCAGCGCCTGGTCCACCGTCGATGCGGTGATCACCTGCACCTTCCAGCGCCCCAGCAGCGCGCGCATGCCGTCGAGGATCTCCTCGTCGTTGTCCACGCACAGCACGCGCATGCCGGCCAGCGAATCGCTGCGCACCGGCGGTGCGGCGGCCTGGGCGGGCAGCAGCGGCTCGCTGTAGCCCGGCAACGGCGCCACGCGCGGCAGGATGATCGAGAACATCGAACCGCGGCCAACCCGGCTGCGCGCATTGAGGCGGTGGTCGAGCAGACGCGAGATGCGCTGGCAGATCGACAGGCCCAGGCCCAGCCCCTGCTCGCCCCAGTCGAAGGGCTGCTGGTAGCGATGGAATTCGTCGAAGATCTGCCGCATGTGGTGCTCGGGGATGCCCGGGCCGGTATCCCACACCTGCAGTTCCACTTCATCGCCACGCTGGCGCACGGCCAGCACGATGCGGCCCTGGCGGGTGTAGCGCAGCGCATTGGCGAGGAAGTTCTGCAGCACGCGGCGCAGCAGGCGGCGGTCGCTGCGTACCCAGGTGGTGCGCGCGAACAGGTCCAGGCGCAGGCCGCGCCCGGCTGCCACCGGCGTGTACTGCGCGGCCAGTTCGCGCATCAGCGCGCTGACGTCGAACTCGCCGATCACCGGATGCAGGCCACCGGCATCCAGCCGCGAGACGTCCAGCAGACCATCCAGCAGTTCCTCGGCCGCACGCAGCGAGGCATCCACGCGTTCAGCCAGGTGCTTCTGTTCGTCGCTCACATGGTCGCTGTCACGCAATGCCGAGGCGAACAGGCGCGCGGCGTTCAGCGGCTGCAGCACGTCATGGCTGATCGCTGCGAGGAAGCGGGTCTTCGACTGCTGCGCGACCTCGGCTTCGTGCGAACGTTCGGCCACGCGCTGTTCCAGCGTTTCGTTGGCTTCCAGCAGCGCTTTTTCCGCGTGCTTGTAGTCGGTGATGTCGTTGTAGCTGGTCACGTAACCGCCGCCGGGCAGCGCCTGGCCGCGCATCTCGATCACCTTGCCGTCGCTGCGGGTGCGCTCGAACACATGCGGTGAACCGGCGCGCATGTAACCGATGCGGCGGTTGATCTGCACTTCGATATCACCCTCGCCGAGCTCGCCGCGTTCGGCGTTGTAGCGGATCAGGTCGGCGACGGGGCGGCCCACGTAGAGCATGCCGTCGGGGTAACCGAACATGTCCTGGTAACGGCGGTTCCAGGCGGTCAGGCGCATGTCCGGGTCGACCACGCTGACACCCGCGCTGATGTTTTCCAGCGTGGTGGAGAGGATCTCGCGGTTGAAGCGCAGCTCCTGCCCCGCTTCGTCCAGCACCGCCACCACTTCGCCCAGGTCCATGCCCGAGCCACGCAGCAGGCTGGTCAGCAGCAGGCGCGCCGACGCGGCGCCGATCGAGGCGGCCAGCAGGCGCGCGGTGAACTGCACCCACGGCCGGTCGGCCGGCGCCGACGCCTGCAGCTCGCGCCCCAGCGACTGCGCCTGTTCGAAGAACGAACGCCGTGCGTGGCGCTCGCCGACCACGCGCGAGGCCAGTGCCAGCAGGTCGCCCACGTGCACATGACCGGGCCAGCCGCCCGCCACCGAGGGCCGTTCGGCATAGGGATCGAGGAAGGGCGCGGCGCGCAGGCGTTCGTCCACGCCCGGGCGCCAGCGCGCGGACACCAGCATCATCGTGGCCACGTTGACCAGCAGCGACCAGAACGTGCCATGGGTCAGCGGGTCCCAGCCGGTCATGCCGAACAGCTGCTGCGGGCGCAGCCACTCCACGCCGAACGGCCCGTGCCGCACCCAGGTCGCATCCACCCAGCCGGCCATGGTCATCGCCGGCAGCAGCAGGGTGTATATCCACGTGGCAAAGCCCAGCACCATGCCGGCCTCGACGCCGCGACGGCTGGCGCCGCGCCAGTACAGGCCGCCGATCAGGCCCGGCGCGAACTGCGCCACCGCAGCGAAAGCCATCAGGCCGTACGAGGCCAGGCTGCTGTCGTTGCTGCTGCTGCGGTAGTAGCTGTAGGCCATCAGCGCCAGCAGCAGGATCGCCATGCGGCGGATCCACAGCACGCGCGAAGCCATGTCGGCCGCTTCCTGGTGGTCGCCACTGCGGCGCAGCAGCACCGGCATCACCAGGTCGTTGCTGACCATGGTGGCCAGCGCGATGGAGGCCACGATGACCATGCCGGTGGCCGCCGAGAAGCCGCCGACGTAGGCGATCAAGGCCAGCGCGTTGCGCCCTTCGGCGAGCGGCAGGGCCAGCACCATCGCATCGTCGGCCACGGTCCCGCCGGTACCGAACAGGGTAACGCCGGCGGTGGCGATCGGCAGCACCATCGCCGAGATCAGCACCAGGTAGCCGCCGAACATCCAGCGCGCGCGGCGCACGTCGCGCACGTCGCCACACTCGACCACGGCCACGTGGAACTGCCGCGGCAGGCAGATGATGGCGAGGAAACTGAGCAGCGTCTGCGAGATGAAACCCACCGGCGGCAGGCCGGTGAACAGCGTATGCACCGACTGCACCACCGCATCGGTGCGGTTGCTCAGCCACAGGTAGGCGAACACGCCCACCGCCAGCATCGCCAGCAGCTTGATGACCGATTCGAAGGCGATCGCCAGCATCATGCCGTGGTGATGCTCGGTGGCATCGACCTGGCGGGTACCGAACAGGGTCGCGAACAGGGCCATCAGCAGCGCCACGTACAGCGCCGGATCGGTGAAGAAGCCGGTGGGGCCGGTGTGGCCGGTCAGCACCTGCAGGCTCATCGCCACTGCTTTGTACTGCAGCGCCAGATACGGAACGATGCCGATCAGGGCGATGATCGCCACCAGCGCGGCCAGCCGCCGCGAGCGGCCGAAGCGCGAGGAGATGAAATCGGCGATGGACACCACGTTCTGGCTGCGCGCCACCAGCGCCAGGCGCTCGATGATGCGCCAGCCGAACAGCAGCATCAGCAGCGGGCCGATGTAGATCGGCAGGTAGCCCACGCCGTGGCGGACCGCGGTGCCTACCGCGCCGTAGAAGGTCCACGACGAGCAGTACACGGCCAGCGCCAGGCTGTAGAC
>JAFAFD010000454.1 GCA_023423675.1 Pseudomonadota bacterium
GGCCAGCTCGAAGATCAACACCGGCCTGCCGTTCTTCGACCACATGCTGGACCAGATCGGCCGCCACGGCGGTTTTACGCTGGAAGTGGAAGCCAAGGGCGACCTGCACATCGATGAGCACCACACCGTCGAGGACACTGGCCTTGCGCTGGGCCAGGCGCTGCGTGAAGCGCTGGGCGACAAGCGCGGCATCGGTCGTTATGGCTTCACCTTGCCGATGGATGAAACCCTGGCCAGCGCCGCGCTGGATTTCAGCGGCCGCCCGTATTTCGTGTTCGAAGGCGAGTTCAAGCGCGAGCGCGTAGGCGACATGCCGACCGAGCTGGTGCCGCACTTCTTCCGTTCGCTGTGCGATGCCAGCGGCCTGAACCTCAACCTGCAGGTGCGCGGCGACAACGACCACCACAAGGTGGAAGCCTGCTTCAAGGCGCTGGCACGTGCACTGCGCCCGGCGCTGGCCCGACAGGGCACCGCGCTGCCGACCACCAAGGGGGCGCTGTGAGCGAGGTTGCACTGATCGATGCCGGCGGTGCCAACCTCGGTTCGGTGCGCTATGCGCTGGAGCGACTGGGCGCGAATGTGCGCCTGGTACGCGATGCCGAGGGCCTGGTCGGCGCACAGCGGGTGATCCTGCCCGGCGTCGGTGCGGCAGCACCGGGCATGCAGCGCCTGCATGCGCAGGGCCTGGTTGAACCGCTGCGCCGCCTGGAGGTGCCGGTGATGGGCATCTGCCTGGGAATGCAGCTGCTGTTCGAGCGCTCCGAAGAGACCGGCGTGGATGCGCTGGGCCTGATTACCGGCACGGTGCGCAAGCTGGGGCCGGCCTGTGGCATCCGCGTGCCGCACATGGGCTGGAACCGGCTGCTGGCGCTGCGCCCGTCGCTGCTGCTGCAGGGCGTGCCGGACCGTTCCAGCGCGTACTTCGTACACAGCTATGCCGCGCCGCTGAACGCCCACACCGTCGCCGCCTGCGACCACGGCGGCCTGTTCACCGCCGTGATCGAGCAGGGCCGCTATTTCGGCGCCCAGTTCCACCCCGAGCGTTCCGGCGATACCGGTTCGCTGATGCTGCGCAATTTCCTCGAGGGCACTGCTGCATGAGTTTCACCGTCTACCCCGCACTGGATATCCGCGAAGGCCGCGTGGTGCGCCTGCGCCAGGGCGACTACGCGCAGGAAACCTCCTACGGCGACGATCCGCTGCCGCGCGCGCAGGCGTTTGCCGCGCAGGGCGCGCAGTGGATGCACCTGGTCGACCTGGACGCTGCACGCGCCGGCGGCTACACCCTGGCCCCGCTGCTGGCGTCGATCCGCCAGAACACCCCGCTGCAGGTGCAGACCGGTGGCGGCGTGCGTGGCCGTGATGACGTGGCGCGCATCCTCGATGCCGGTGCCAACCGGGTGGTGGTCGGCTCGCTGGCCGTGCGCCGCCCCGACGAAGTGCTGGGCTGGCTGGATGAGTTCGGCGCCGAACGCATCACCATTGCCCTGGACGCTCGCCAGGGCGCGCGGGGCCAGTGGCAGCTGCCGGTGCACGGCTGGACCGAGAATGCCGGGGTGACCCTGGACGACCTGGCCCAGCGCTACGCGCGCGCCGGCATGCGCCACCTCCTGTGCACCGACATCGCACGCGACGGCATGCTGGCCGGCCCCAACATCAGCCTGTACACGCACCTGTCGGCCTTGCTGCCGGGCGTGGCCGTGCAGGCGTCCGGTGGCATCCGCGACGTGGCCGACGTGGCCGAAGCACGCGCTGCCGGCTGCGGCGGTGCCATCCTCGGCAAGGCGCTGCTGGAACAGCGCATGGACCTGGGCGAGGCACTGGCATGTTGAGCCGTCGCATCATTCCCTGCCTGGACGTGCGCGATGGCCGCGTGGTCAAGGGCGTGCGCTTCCGCGACCACGTCGACATGGGCGACATCGCCGAGCTGGCCCAGCGCTACCGCGACCAGGGCGCCGACGAGTTGGTGTTCTATGACATCGGCGCCAGCCCCGAGGCACGCTCGGTGGACGTGGCTTGGATCGAGCGCATCGCGCGCCTGATCGACATCCCGTTCTGCGTGGCCGGTGGCATCGACAGCGTGGATACCGCGCGCCGGGTCCTGTTTGCCGGTGCGGACAAGGTGTCGATCAACTCGCCCGCGCTGGGTCGCCCGGAACTGATCACTGAACTGGCCGAAGAGTTCGGCGTGCAGTGCGTGGTGGTCGGCGTCGATTCGGTGCGCGAGGACGATGGCCAGTGGCGCGTGCGTCGCTTCACCGGTGACCCGAACAAGACCCAGGCCGTGCCGCTGCGCACGCTGGACTGGATCGTCGAGGCGCAGCGCCTCGGTGCCGGTGAGATCGTGCTGAACTGCATGGACAGCGACGGTGTGCGCCGTGGCTACGATGTGGAGCAGCTGCGCCAGGCCCGTGCGCTGTGCAACGTTCCTCTCATCGCCTCTGGCGGCGCCGGTGCGATGGAGCATTTCGCCCAGGCCTTCGACCAGGCCGACGTGGACGGCGCGCTGGCTGCCAGCGTGTTCCACAGCGGCGCCATCGCCATTGCAGATTTGAAGCGCTACCTGCGCGAACAGCAGATCGAGGTTCGAGATGTCTATTGAAGTACGCCCGTCGGCGCAGGCGCTGGAATCGCTGGACTGGGCAAAGGGCGATGGCCTGCTGCCGGCAGTGGTCCAAGATGCCGACACCCTGCAGGTGCTGATGCTGGGCTATGTCAACGCCGAGTCGCTGCACATCACCCAGGTGGCCGGGCACATGACCTTCTACAGCCGCAGCAAGCAGCGCCTGTGGACCAAGGGCGAGCAGTCCGGCCACGTGCTGGCGGTGCAGTCGATCAGCGTGGACTGCGATGCCGACACCGTGCTGGTGCTGGCACGTCCGGCCGGCCCGACCTGCCATACCGGTGCTGAAAGCTGCTTCGATGGTGCGCCGAAGGACTTCCTGGGCGGCCTGGGCCAGCTGGTGGCCGTGCGCGAAGCGCAGCGTCCGCCGGGCAGCTACACCACCTCGCTGTTCGAAGGTGGCATCCGCCGCATCGCGCAGAAGGTGGGCGAGGAGGGCGTGGAAACCGCGCTGGCTGCGGTGGCGCAGGACGACGAGGCCCTGCTGGGCGAATCGGCCGACCTGCTGTATCACCTGCTGGTGCTGCTGCGCGCACGCGGGCTGTCGCTGCAGGACGCGCGCGATGTTCTGGAAATGCGCCATCGTTCAACAAGGTGTGCGGACCAACGGTCCGCACCTACAATAGGGCGTCTTCTTTTTCCCGGACCGCCCCCATGAAACTGCCCGCCGCCTGGCTGTGCTGCCTGTTGCTGACTTCGCCGGCCTGGGCCGCCGACACGGTGGTCAGTGGCAAGGTCTATCTCGAACGCGACGGCAGGCCCGGGCGCGGCGCGACCGATCCGGGCCTGGCCGGGGTGCAGGTCTCCAACGGCGAGACCATCGTCAAGACCGCGGCCGACGGCAGCTACAGCCTGCCGGTGCGCGACGGGCAGACCGTGTTCGTCATCAAGCCCGATGCCTACAGCTTCCCGAAGGCGGCCGACGGCCTGCCGACGTTCTGGCGCCACTACCGCCCGAACGGTTCGCCGGCCCTGAAGTACGGCGGCATCGCCGCCACCGGCGCGGCCGACCGTGGCTGGGATTTCGCCCTGCAGTCCGATCGCCATGACAGCCGCCGCGGCTTCCAGATGCTGGTCTTCACCGATTCGCAGACGGCCAGCCTGAAGGACATCGGCTACTACCAGCAGTCCATCGTGGCGCCGCTGGTGGGCCAGACCAAGGCACGCCTGGGCACCACCCTGGGCGACATTGTCAACGACGACCTGAGCCTGTACCCGGCCATCAACAAGGTCACCACCGGACTGGGCGTGCCGTGGTTCCATGTGCCGGGCAACCACGACCTGGATTTCGATGCCGCCAACGACGACCACTCGCTGGACAGCTGGCGCAACATCTACGGCCCGGACACCTACGCGGTGGAAGAGGGCGGTGCCAGCTTCGTGTTCCTCGATGACGTGGTCTACGACCCCAACGCCAAGCCGAAGTACGTCGGCGGCCTGCGCGAGGACCAGTTCGCCTTCCTGGCCGGCTACCTGAAGGGCCTGCGCAAGGACCGCTTGCTGGTACTGGGCATGCACATCCCGCTGTTCGACGCTGCGCCGGGTCGCGAGACCTTCCGCCACCCCGACCGCCAGCGCCTGTTCGACCTGCTCAAGGACTTCCGCAACGTGCTGGTGCTGAGCGGCCACAGCCACACCCAGCAGCACGTCTACCACGGCAAGGCCGAGGGCTGGCAGGGTGAGAAGCCGCTGCACGAATACAACGTCGGTGCCAACTGCGGCGCGTTCTGGTCGGGCGTAAAGAATGCCGCGGGCGTGCCGGACAGCACCATGAGCGATGGCACGCCGAAGGGCTACGCGTTGTTGGACGTGGCCGGCAACGGCAGCTACCGCCTGCAGTACCGCGTGGCCGGTGCCCCGGCCAGCGACCAGATCGGCCTGCATGCGCCGAGGGTGCTGCGCCAGGGTGCCTACCCGGCATGGGGCGTGTACGCCAACGTGTACATGGGCGAGGACACCAGCGTGGTCGAGTTCCGTGTCGACGGCGGCGCCTGGCAGCCGATGAAGCAGGTCAGCCAGCCTGACCCGCGCCTGCTGGTGGAGAACGTGGCCGATGACACGGCCGACGCCCTGCGCGGCTATGATCGTTCGCCGGAAGCCACCGCATCGCCGCATCTGTGGCGTGGCGCGCTGCCGACCAACCTCGAGGTGGGCAGCCACAAGGTCGAGGTGCGCTCGACCCAGCCCGATGGCGCGGTGTTCACCGCTACCACCCGCTACAGCCTGCAGACGGCCCAGCCCTGATCCAGGCCGGTCCGGGTGCAGGTTCGCTGCACCCGGGTCCCGCAGCGTTGGCAAAGGGCGTTCAATGCCTGAGAATCGACACGATTCAATCGATTCAAGCAGGCCAGTGTGAACGTTGCAGCAGCGTCCCCGGTACTTTCCGATCTGGCCAGCCCTTCCGCTGGCAGCGGTACCCCCCACGGCAATGATCCGCGCAGCCTGGTGGTGGCCGACGTCGGCGGCACCTTCGCCCGCCTGGCCCTGGCCGAGACCACGCTTGGGCAGACCCCGCGACTGGGCAGCTACCGCACCTACGCCTGCGCCGATCACCCGAGCCTGGCCGCGATCCTCGCCGATTTCACTGCCAGCCTCGGTCAGCCGGTCAGCACGGCCGTGGTGGCGATTGCCGGTCTGCTCGATGGCGATGTGCTGATCAACGCCAACCTGCCGTGGACGGTCTCGCTGTCGACCACCCGCGCGCAGTCCGGGCTGCAGGAACTGCAGCTGATCAACGATTTTGAAGCGGTGGCGCTGGCCATTCCCTACCTGCAGGCCGACACCCTGGTGCCGTTGAATGGCGATGCCGATCCGGCGCAGGCGTTCCCGGCGCTGGTGCTGGGCGCCGGCACCGGCCTGGGCGCCGCGCTGCGCTTTGCCGATGGCGACCGCCCGGTGCTGGCCAGCGAACTCGGCCACGCGGCGCTGGGCGCCGGCAACGCGCTGGAGCTGCAGGTGCTGGGTCAGCTGCTGCAGCGTTGGCCGCACGTGGACAACGAACGAGTGCTGTCCGGCAGTGGCCTGATGAATCTTTACCCGTGCCTGTGCGAACTGCGCGGCGCGACCCCGCAGTGGCACAGCACCGAGGCGCTGATCGGCGCTGCGCGCAGTGGCGAGGATCCGCTGGCCGTGGAAACCCTGCAGGTGTTCTGCGCGTGGCTGGGCAGCCTGGCCGGTGACGCGGCGATTGCCGTGGGCGCGCGCTCGGTCTATCTGGCCGGCGGCATCTCCGCGCACGTGCAGGATTTCCTCGCCGATGGCCGTTTCCGCGAGCGCTTCCTCAACAAGGGCGTGCTGACCGACGTGCTGCGCCAGATGCCGGTGTGGCGCGTCGAGCACGGGCAGCTGGGCGTACTCGGCGCGGCGGTCTGGCACGCGGCACGCACGCCGGCATAAGAACAACAGCAAGGGCTGCCGGCAGCCTGCCGACGGCCGAACGGACGACGGAGGCGGACATGGTGGATCGCAGGCAGTTCCTTCAGGCCGGAGCACTGGCCGCAGGCGTGGCGGCATTGCCGGGCGTGCAGGCGCGCGCGCAGGGCGGGGCGAAGGTCGTTTCAACCTGGGATTTCGGCGTGCCGGCCAACCAGGCGGCATGGAAGGTACTGGCCAACGGGGGCAGCGCGCTGGATGCGGTTGAGGCCGGTGCGCGCTGGGCCGAGAGCGAGCTGTGCAATCCCACCGTCGGCCATTGCGGCAACCCGGATCGCGACGGCGTGCTGAGCCTGGACGCCAGCATCATGGACGGCGATGGCCGCTGCGGTGCGGTCGCCGCGCTGGTCGACATCCTGCACCCGGTATCGGTGGCCCGCAAAGTGATGGAGAACAGCCCGCACGTGCTGCTGGTGGGCGAGGGCGCGCAGCAGTTCGCGGTGCAGCAGGGCTTCGAGCGCCAGCACCTGCTGACGCCGCAGGCCGAGGCGGCCTGGCGCGAGTGGCTGAAGACCGAGAAGTACCAGCCGCAGATCAACGCGGAGCGCCGTGGCATTCCCGGCAACAGCGACAACCACGACACCATCGGCATGCTGGCGCTGGATGCCAAGGGCAACCTCGCCGGCGCCTGCACCACCAGTGGCATGGCCTGGAAACTGCACGGCCGCGTGGGCGACAGCCCGATCATCGGTGCCGGACTCTACGTGGACAACGAAGTGGGTGCAGCCACGGCCTCGGGCGTGGGCGAGGAAATGATCCGCAACGCGGCCTCGTTCCTGGTGGTCGAGCTGATGCGCCAGGGGCGCACCCCGGCCCAGGCCTGCCGCGAGGCCATCGACCGGGTGGTGCGCAAGCGCCCCGAGGCGAGCAAGACGCTGCAGGTCTGCTTCCTGGCGATGAACAAGCAGGGCGAAGTCGGCGCGTACGCGTTGCATCGCGGCTTCGTCTACGCGGTGTGCGATGCGCAGCGCCAGGACGACCTGCGCGACTCGCCGTCGATCTACACGAGCACCCAGGCATGAGCGTGCGCCTGGGGTTGGAGATCGCCAGCAACTCGGTGGCCTCGGCACTTGCCGCGCAGGCCGGTGGTGCCGACCGCATCGAACTGTTCGACAACCTCGCCGAGGGCGGCACCACGCCGTCCTTTGCCAGCATCGCCATTGCCCGCGACCGGCTGACCATTCCGCTGTTCGTGCTGGTGCGCCCGCGTGCCGGCGATTTCCACTACGACGCACTGGAAACCGAGCTGATGCTGCGCGACATCGCGCAGTGCCGCGCACTGGGCTGCGATGGCGTGGTGGTCGGCGCGCTGGATGCGCAGGGTGACATCGACCTGCCGCTGTGCCGCGAGCTGGTCCGGGCCGCCGGGCCGCTGCAGGTCACGTTCCATCGCGCTTTCGATGCGACCCGCGATCTGTCCGCGGCGCTGGAGCAGGTGATCGGCCTCGGCTGCCAGCGCGTGCTGACGTCGGGCGGGCAGGTCAGCGCGGAGGCCGGCAGCAAGGTGCTGGCTGGGCTGGTCACCCAGGCGGCGGGGCGCATCAGTGTGATGGCCGGTGCCGGCCTGGGCCCGGCCAACATCGCCGGCGTCGCCCGCCAGACCGGCTGTGTCGAACTGCATGCTTCGGCCAAAGGCCTGCGGCGTTCGGACATGCAGTTCCAGAACCCGGTGCTGCGCGGCCTGGACCCGGACTGGAGCCAGACCAGCACCGCCACCGTGGCGGCATTGCGCAAGGCGCTGGACGGCGCGCAGTAACCCGCTTTTCTTGTAGAGCCGAGCCCACGCTCGGCTGCTCTTTGCGGCAAGCAACGGCATCCGAGCATCGGCTCGGCTCCACAACGCCGCAGGTCACCGCACCCACAACAGAATTCCGCGCACGCATGTCGTGATCACGCCACCTCGATGTGCCGTCGCCGCGCATCCGCGCATCGCAAATCATTGATTCCTCGATAGACGTGCGGTCTTTTACGACTGCGTGGTGTGCATTGCTGCGCCGCGTGATGCCAAGACTCGTTCAGCCATGCTTTAGTTTGGATCGATCCACAGGGGAGGGCGCGGATCCGGTATGGATCGATGCAAGTGCCCTGGGTCGACGTCTCTGCAGTGCCGCTGTTCCTCGCATCCGCGCGCCCACACCAACGAAGAGCAACCGCCCATGGCTCAGTTCGTCCGTAACCGTCGTCATCTGTTGTCCCAGGCCCTGTTGCTGGCCCTGCTGCCGCTGGCGGCCAGTGCACAGGACGCCGACAGTGCGTCCGCCACCAAGGATCTGGACGCGGTCACCGTCACCGGCTCGCGCATCAAGCGCGCCAGTGTCGAAGGCCCGGCCCCGGTCAACGTGATCTCCGCACAGCAGATCCAGAAGGAAGGCTTCGTCACCGTCTACGACGCGTTGAAGACGCTGACCGAAGCAACCGGCACCGTAGAAGCAGCGTCGCAGTGGGGCTCGCACACGCCCAATGCCAGCGGCCTGAACCTGCGTGGCATGGGCCCGAACCGGACCCTGCTGCTGGTCAACGGTCGGCGCGTGGCCGACTACCCGCTGCCCTATGGCGGCGAGACCAACTTCTCCAACTACAGCAACATTCCCGCCGCCGCAGTGGAACGCATCGAAGTGCTGACCGGTGGCGCCTCGGCCATCTACGGATCGGATGCGATCGCCGGCGTGGTCAACGTCATCCTCAAGACCAACTACGACGGTGATGAAGTGCGCGTGCGCGGCGGCACGTCCACCGAAGGCGGCAGGGACACCTGGGATCTTTCCTGGGCCGGCGGCAAGACCGGCGACCACTGGAGCGTGACCTATGCGCTGCAGTACACCAAGCGCGATCCGCTGTTCGGCCGGGACCGGCCGCAGATGGACGATGCCGACGATGCGCCGTATCCGTCCTGGAACATGGAGCAGCGCAAGGTTGGCTTCCGACCCACGTCCGGCCTGGCGCTCATTGACCCCGGCACCGGAGAGCGCCTGGCACCCCCCACTGGAACCTGCGAGAAGTTCGACGGCGAGTACTACACCGCTGATCGCCTGGTCTACAACTACAACGCCAACACGGTAACCAACACCGGGCGCCTGTGCGGCATGAGCGCCGACTACGCCAACTGGCTGCTGACCGGTGGCTCGGAAAACCTCTCCGGCAACCTGTATGCCACGTTCGACTTCGGCCACGATCTGCAGGCCTGGAGCAATCATGCCGTCTACCGCTCCGAAGCGCTGTGGGGCACCAATCCGCCCAGTGTCACCCTCGTCGACGATGCCAACGGCTACTACTGGGATGCCAACCGCGATCGCCCATTTCTGGGCGTGCGCCAGTTCACCCCCAACGAGGTCGGCGGCCTGGACACCCTGCGCAATACCAACCGCGAATTGTCCTGGGATGTCAGCGCCGGCCTGCGCGGTCGCCTGGCAGACCGCTTCGACTGGAGTGCGTCGGTGGGGCGTTCCTACTACCGCGTGGAAGAACGGCAGAACGTGGTGGATGAGCAGAAGTCGTATGACTTCTTCCTCGGCCCGCGACTGGGCACCACGGCCGACGGGGAAGCGATCTATGCCTTGAACGAATCGCGCTGGTGGAACCCGATCACCCCCGACGAGTATTGGCAGATGGGTACGGTGGCGCGCAATCGTGCCTCGTCGTGGGTCAACCAGGCTTCGGCCGACATCACCGGTGAACTCTTCCAGGGCTGGGCCGGACCGGTTTCGTTTGCCGCAGTGGCTGAAGTCGCGCGGCAGGGCTATCACCTCAGCCCCGACCCGCGCGCGGGCATCGACTTCGACCTGCAGAACGTCGACCGTGGCGGTGGCGAGCGCACGCGCTATTCGGCAGGCGTGGAGTTCAAGATTCCACTGGCCGACAGCCTGATCGCTACCGCTGCGGCGCGCTACGACCGCTATGGCAGCTACAAGGCCGATGACAGCGCCGACGCAGTGAGCATCGGCAGCCAGAAGGAAACCACCTGGAATGCGGGCCTGGAGTGGCGGCCGTTCGAGTCGCTGCTGGTGCGAGGTTCCTATGCCACCAGCTTCCACGCCCCGGACATGCACTACCTGCTGGGCCAGCCCAGCAGTTCGCAGGTGCTGACCTATGACCGGCTGCGCTGCATTGAAAGTGGCGCCTACCTGGTCAACGAGTGCGGCGCGGGCAATCCCGATGTCTGGTACGCGTTCGATGTGAACCGCCGCGGCACGCCGCTGTTGCGTTCTGAAACCGGTGATTCCTGGACCGTCGGTTTCGTCTGGGATGTGCTGCCGAACCTCTCGGTCAGTGCCGATTACTGGGCGATCAAACTGCAGGACATGATCGTCGACGTTGGCGCCGACGAAGTGCTGGCCAGTGAGGCCGGCTGCTTGACCGGCAAGAACATCGACGGCACGCCGTGGTCGAACCCGGCCGGTGGCGAATACTGCGCCGGCATCCTTGCGCGCGTGAACCGCGACAGCAACGGGCGCCTGGTTTCCATCGAGCGCGGGCCCTTCAACCTGGCCAGCCGTGAGGTCCGAGGCATTGACCTGACCGCGCGCTACCGCCTGGAAACCGCCGCTTGGGGGAGCTTCCAGCTTGGGGTGAACTACACCAACCAGCTCTCGACCAAGGAGCAGCGTTACGCCAACGATCCCAATCCCGAGCGCCGCGACCGCGACCTGCGCAGCAAGCTGCGCGCCAGCCTGGGTTGGCAGCATGGCAACTGGAACGCCAATGTCTACGCAGACCGCGTGGGATCGGTGCCGGGCGTGCGTTACCACTGGGGCACCGACCGCCTGGACAACCCCGGGGGGTGCCTGCCGTTCGCCGATGGCTATGTGCC
>JAFAFD010000055.1 GCA_023423675.1 Pseudomonadota bacterium
CGGTGTGGCGACGGAGTCGCCGTGCCGATTACTTCTTCTCTTCAGCCGAAGCAGCAGCCTGCTCAGCGGAGTCAGCTGCGTCTTCAGCAGCGTCGGCAGCTTCCTGGGCGGCATCAGCGGCGTCACCGGCGGCGCCGGCGTCGGTGGTGGCAGCAGCGTCAGCCGAAGCAGCGGCAGCGTCAGCGGCCGAAGCAGCGGTGTCGGCAGCAGCCTGAGCAGCGTCGGCAGCAGCGGCGTCGCCCGAAGCAGCAGCGGCGTCGGCAGCAGCCTGAGCCTCGCCAGCAGCGGCAGCGGCGTCGGCGGTGGCGTCAGCAGCCTGCTCCTGATTGCTGCAAGCGGTCAGGGCCAGGCCCAGAGCCATCGCCAGCAGGATCTTGTTGATGGACATGATGCGTTTTCCTCGTCGTTGTATATAAGGTTTGGCAACGCGCAAACTGCGCGCCCATACCATGATGACAAGCCCGTTTCGGCTGTCAAGCGGTTGACCGCTTTTTTTTGCAGGACGCGTTCAGCGAGCCCGGCCGGCCCTTAGGCCAGTTCGAGCGCCACCGCCACCGCTTCGCCACCGCCGATGCACAGCGAAGCCACGCCACGCTTGCCTCCGCGGGCCTGCAGGGCATGGATCAGGGTGACCAGCAGGCGGGCGCCGGAGGCCCCGATCGGGTGTCCCAGCGCCAGTGCACCCCCATTCACATTCAGCTTGTCGTGGGGGATGCCGAGGTCCTTCATCGGTGCCATGGCGACGCAGGCGAAGGCTTCATTGACCTCGAACAGGTCCACGTCGGCCACCGACCAGCCGGCCTTGTCCAGCACCGTCTTGAGCGCGGCCACCGGGGCGGTGGTGAAGCGTTCCGGGGCCTGGGCATGGGTGGAGTGCGCCACCACACGGGCCAGCGGCTTGGCGCCCGCGGCCTGGGCGGCGTCGGCCGACATCACCACCAGCGCGGCGGCACCGTCGGAGATCTTGGAGGAGGAAGCCGCGGTAAGCACGCCGTCCTTGTTGAAGGCCGCACGCAGGGTCGGGATCTTGGACGGGTCGATCTTGCCCGGCTCCTCGTCCTTGTCGACAACGACCTCGCCCTTGCGGGTCTTGACGGTGACTGCGGCGATCTCGCTGTCGAACGCGCCGCTGGCCTGGGCCGCCTGGGCGCGCTTGACGCTCTCGGCGGAGAACGTGTCCACGGTGTCGCGGTCATAGCCGTACTCGGCGCAGGTGGCATCGCCGAATACGCCCATGGCCTTGCCGTCGTAGGGGTTGGTCAGGCCGTCCCAGGCCATGTGGTCGAGCAGCTCGGAGGCGCCGTAGCGGATGCCGGTGCGCGAGCCGTTGAGCAGGTGCGGTGCATTGGTCATCGACTCCATGCCACCGGCAACCACGGCCTGTGCCGAGCCGGCCTTGATCAGGTCATGCGCCAGCATCACCGACTTCATGCCCGAACCGCAGACCTTGTTGATGGTGGTGCAACCCGCGGCATCCGGGATACCGGCCGCGCGCGAGGCCTGGCGGGCGGGCGCCTGGCCGAGGCCGGCGGGCAACACGCAGCCCATGATGACCTCGTCCACCTTGTCGGCGCCGATGCCGGCTTGCGCGAGTGCTGCTTCGATGGCGGCAGCGCCCAAGGTCGGCGTCGGCACGCCGGTGAATTGACCGAGGAAGGATCCGATGGCGGTGCGCTTGGCACCGACGATGACGACGTCGCTCATGGGGGGGCTCCGGGCGTGGTGGGGGCCGAAAGGCTGGAATTCCCGATTATCGCCCGAATGCCGGGTGTCCGCGCATGTGATCCCGTTGCGCCGGTTCAGTAACTCGGTAACTCGTCGTTGCCATCGCATGGGTGCGGGTACACCATGATGCGCAAACGCATTCGCTCGGGGAGGAGCAGCATGAACAAGAATCAAGGATCGGGCCGGATCATCCGGGGGATGGCGACGACCGTCCTCGCAGGTGCCATCGCGACGGCATTGACCGCCTGTGGTGGCGGTGGCAGCAACGTCCGCGCAAGTACGCCGACGCCGACCCCGCCCACCACGCCGGGCGGCCTGGATTTCACCCCGACGGTCGCCAATGACGCCTCGCTGGCGGTCAATCCGCCCACCACGCCCACGCTGGCAGGCCCGCGAACGATTGGCCAGAGCAGCATCAACCAGCACCTGATCCTGACCAATGCGGCCGGCGCGCTGGGCGCGGGCCTGTTGGGGCAGGGCGTGACCATCGGCTTCCTGGATTCCGGGGTCAATCGCAGCCATCCCACGCTGTCGGGCCGGGTGACGGCCAACTTCATCAATATCTGTGAAACCGCCCAGTGCGGGAACAACTTGTCGGTCGACGATGCGATCGGCCATGGCACCGTGGTGGCATCGCTGGCGGCGGGCCGTCCGGCGACCGGCATCTACAGCGGCGGCGAGACCGGCACCTGGGGTGGCGGCATCGCCCAGAACGCCACGGTGGTGTCCTCGCGCATCATTTCCGATGCGCCGCCGGAGGATGACGGTTCGGGCGAGGGCAACGAGATCACTGCCGGCGTTGGCTACGGCCAGCTGTTCGCGGATCTCAATGCGCAACTGGCGAATGCCGGTGCCAGGATCATCAACAATTCCTGGGGCGGGCTGTACTGGAATGACCCGGCACTGAGCACCGAACTTGCCAACGCCTGGAAGGAATTCGTGGTGGGCCGCGGCGGCATCGTGGTGTTCGCCAATGGCAACAGTGGCGACGATCCGCGTTTCGTCGGTAATCCGTCCGACAACGCGGCGTTGCCGTCGATGGCCAACGACCCGGCGCTGGAGAAGGGCTGGTTGACCGTGGGCGCGCTGGATCCGGCCAATCCCACCCAGCTCACCAGCTATTCGCAGCAATGCGGCATCGCCATGAACTATTGCCTGGTGGCGCCGGGCAACGTGGTCTATATCAATCCCAGCGCGACCTCGCAATCCAGCAGCACGCTCTATCAGGGCGGCGGCACCTCCTACGCGGCGCCACAGGTCTCGGGCGCGGCAGCGGTGGTGTGGTCGGCGTTCCCCTACCTCAACAACGACCAGGTGCGTCAGCTGATCCTGGGCGGCGCCAAGGACCTTGGCGCAGTCGGTGTCGACACCGTGTTCGGCTGGGGGCTGCTGGATGTCACCAAGTCGGCGATGGGGCCCAGCAAGTTCGCCTGGGGCGATTTCAGCGTGTCGTTCACCGGCAACTCGGTGTGGCGCAACAGCATCTCCGGCAGTGGCGGGTTGATCAAGGCGGGCGGTGGCACGCTGACGCTCACCGAAGCCGCCAGCTTCACCGGTGCAACCCAGGTGAACGCGGGCGGCCTCGACATCCGCAAGGGGCTGCGTTCCAACCTCACTGTCGCGAGCGCGGGAACGGTATGGGGCAGCGGCGTGTTCGGCGGCAATGTCAGCAACAGCGGCAAGTTCCTGAGCGGCGCCAGCACGCCGGCCAGCATTTCCGGCAATTTCAGCCAGTCATCCACCGGCAACCTCGGGGTGTGGCTGGGCAGTAAGGTCAACGTCAGCGGCACTGCGAGTGTGGCCGGCACGATGTCGATCCTCGGCGTCAGGACCGGCTACACCACCACGGCGAAGGAAACCTTGCTGACCGCGAATGGTGGCGTCAGTGGAACGTTCTCGTCGCTGAAGGCGGCGTCGAACGTGTTCCTCGACGCCAGCCTGGGATACGACGCCAGCAACGTGTTCCTCAACATCACCCGCATCAACGTGGCCAATGCGGTTGCTGGCATGGGCTTGTCGGGCGTCAGCCTGGCCTCCGCGAATCGCGTCGAATCGGCGATGCAGGCCATTGATGGCCAGCTGGCCGGTGGCGCGCCGATGGGTATCGGTGGCGGCTTCATGGGCGCTGCGGGGGCGTTCCAGCAGGCGTCCAGCAGCGCGCAAGCAGACTGGTCGCTGCGCAGCCTGAGCGGGCAGTTGCATGGTGCTTCGGCGGCGTTGACCTTCGACGCCATCGATACCGGACGCCGCTCGCTGGGTGCGCGCATCGACACGCTGACCGATGCGCCGGCCGTCGCCGGTGGCTGGTATCGCGACCTAGGTAGCAGCGGCACGCTGGCGCAGGCCGGTTACGACAGCGTGGACCTGAACAGCAGCGGCGAGATGATCGGCAACGATTGGCGGGTCGGCCACAACGCCATCGTCGGCATGGCCATGAACCGGCTGGAGCAGTCGACCTGGTTGAGCGCGTTCGGTGACCGCAGCCGAGGCCGCCAGAGCGAGCTGCAGCTGTACGCCGCCGGTTGGCGTGGTGCGTGGCAGGCGCAGGCGCAGTTCGCCTCCGGCCGCTTCGACCGCCAGATGCAGCGCAACCTGTTGCTGGGTGATCTGCGTGACGGCGTTGCCGCGCAACTGTCGGGTGATTACCTGTCGGTGTCAGGCGAGTTGGGGCGGCAGTTCGATATGGGTGCGTTCGCGCTGACGCCGTATGCCGGCAGCCAGTTCGTCCGCATCCACAACGATGGTTTCGACGAGGCTGGGGAAACCGGCTTCGGGCTGCGTGCGGATGCCTGGGACAGCAGCCGCTGGCAGGCGTTCGGCGGCGTGCGTGCGATCCGCCGCTGGCGTCTGGGCGATATCGACCTGCGCGCGGATGCACGTGCGGAATGGCAGCACACGCTGGCGGCGGATGGCGTTGCCTTCGATGCCAGTTACACCGGTATTGAACAGTGGGCGCCGTTGCGGGGGATCGGGCTTGCCGGCCAGAGCCGCCTGTTCGGGATGGGGCTGAGCGCGCAGCATGGCGACACCCGATTCCGCTTCGACCTGAGCCGTCGCGACAGCCCGATCGGTGACAGCTCGCAAGTGACAGTGCAGCTGCAGCGCCGTTTCTGATGCGGGCTGCAGATAAAAAGAAAACGCCGCGGAGACGCGGCGTTTTCTTTTGCTTCGATGTCGCTGCGCTCAGCTGTTGCCGTTGAACAGCTCGCGGCCGATCAGCATGCGGCGG
>JAFAFD010000083.1 GCA_023423675.1 Pseudomonadota bacterium
ACTCTACCCCGCCTCACTTCTACCACTCCCTCAAGCAGAAAGGCTACGGTTCGAACCGTGAACTCTTCTTCGCTTCTCTACTCAGGCACAAACTCCAGCCGCCAATCACGCAGGAGCTCGACCTCTCTCGCGATGGGGCCTGCCTCTGCCCACGGAACGTCCGGCGATACTTCGTCCGTCGCCGGAATCCTCTGCAAAGGAGTGCCTGTTTTTCCCGTGAAAAAATGGGGCATGAAGCAATACGGTGCATCTCCACTGTGACTGGGCGTCTTCACCAACGTTGCAAAGACCGCATTCAATGGCGTCTTCGGCTTGACGCCTGAGCACCAGGGATGCGAGGTGAAGGAATCCGGCACTTGTGCTCCTATCCGCTTCAACCCCACGACGCTGGACACCTTGCCCAGAGAGAAACGGCGTACCCGCGTCTCATCGTCCTCCAGTCCCGTCTCGATCAACCAACCCCAATTGTCATGCGCCGTACCGCCGGAGTCGCAGGTCACCAGTGTTGCGTTTTGGACTGCGTTGTTCCAGGACAGCCAGACCTTGTTCGTCCCGCACGCCGCCTTTATCAGGGGTGATCTTTCCTCTATCTGAACGTCACCCTGACGCTTCGAGCTGATGAGTGCTTTCACGATTTTGCGGTCGCGTGCCAGCCCGGCCGAGTCGCGCGACCTCCACGTCCACTCCACGGGCAGATGGCGTCGTGACTCCAGCGGGTTCAGCCCCACCCCAAAGTAGTAATCACCGCGAAAATAGAATGCGGAGCAGGTGGCTTGCCACCCGGAGCCACAAGCAACTTCCGGATAGTCCGAGTAAGCCGGCCAAGGCCGCAGGTCGTCTGCGTGAAGCGCTACCCACCCTGCGTCAAGCAGCATCCTGCGTACCTGTGTGTACTCCATACCTTGTCGCACGCCAGTCACCTTATCGGCCTCTCCACGCTTGGCGGGCTTCGCTGGTGAGTCCGCCGCTACAACAGACACTGCAACTAGGAGAAAGCCGAACATTATCTATTCTGGTGGGATGGCTTCTTCATACTATTCGGCGTGTGGACGCTTGGTCCGGTCCCGAGCTGTTCGCGCCACACACTGTCGGATTCAACCAGGGCTTCCCTCAGACTCCTTGCCAGTTGCGTCAACTCGCGCCCTCGTACAAGGAAGCCTGCAAGTTCGTACTTGTTTCATTGCCGATCAGCTTTACGTCCCTCAAGGTGAGCACCCGCCTGCCATGACCATCGAGATGATGTGCAGGTTTCTGCATTCCTGGCTGGTTCCGCGATTTTTTCCTGGAACGCAGGAATCATGCAACGTTGCACAATCTATGCAGTGGTCTCCAGCGCATGAATTCCGACTTGACCAGCAACCTGAAGTGCGCGAGATGATCTCGGCGCTGGCAATGGCTGCCCTTCTGTCTCTGCTTGCAGCGTCGACTGCCCCCCTGCCGCCCCGTGCCGAATTAGCGCTGGATGCAGAGCGCGACTACGCCCCCATGGTGGGCGACAGCCTGGCGTCGCTTGTGGGCGAGCTTGACGGTGAATCCACATCTGGCGCGGCCATCGACCGGGTGCTGGCAGCGTTGGAGCAGCGACTGAATCGCACCTCATGCAAGCCAGCAGACCCCGGCGATACGCAGTCGCAGCCACGCAGCCTCACCTGCAACGTACCCGATGCAGAGCGGCTTTTTCCCTATTACGCGGCCTTACGGCAGGCGAAGACGCCAGCAGAGCACGATCGTCGGGGCCGTCGCTTCCTGGATGCCTATGCGGCATTGCTCAGGGATGCACCGGATATTGCCCTCACGCGACCAAGCGAGGATCAGGCAGCAGGTGGCTTGTTACATGTGCTCTTTCCGTTCGAGGCTTGGGACGAGAAGCTGAACTTTCCACGCCCTGACGTGCACTTTCAGTTTGTTCCTGTGTGCAACCTCCTTGTCGCTCGCGCTGCGCGTTGTCCAGGCGCCGAGCAGTTGCGCAGGCAGATCGGGCAAGCAGGCGATGAGAGTGAACAACGCTTGTTCTGCATCAAGGAGTTCTCGAGGCGAACGCTGGCGGAGAAAGCTGAGTGCCCCGAAATGGCCACCACAAGCCCCTGATACCCATCGCATGCTCGCCCCTGCAAATGACGGTTTCCTGGAGAATGAACTTGTTGAGCTTGATCTTCGCCGTGCTCGCAGCACTGGCTTCAACAGAAGATGCGAAGGCTGACGGCGGGAAATCGGTAAACGCTGGCGGCAACATCACACTTCGATACGACGGTGAGCAGAACGGTCGCTACCGGAACGTGTCGGTGATGAAGCAGGGCAAGCTGGTGCACCGCATGGCACTGAGGGAGCGCTCTTACTCCCTGTTCGAGTACGAGTCCGATCCGGCGACGTCTCCTGACGGCCGGTATGTGCTCGTCTCTGATGTGGAATCCGGAGAGGTTGGCATGCCAGATGGGCGCGGTTCTCTGCATGAAAGGCAGTACTGCGGTTTCATCGACACACGAAGCGGCTGCCTGTTGGCGCGTCAGACCGGGCAATTCTGTGGAGGGCACTTCAATGATGCTGGCGTCTGGGTATCTCCGGCCCTTTCCGACCTGACCCTTTCTGAGGGGCGCCCTACCGCAGAGGACTATGCCTCAGGCCGCCTGAGCCCCTCGGATGCACCCGATGGCTCCCTCGACAATCTGCTTCGCTGCGATCCACCTGGGCCAGGCAACAGGGACCACTACAGGAAGCTGATCGATGCAGGGACGTTTGAGGTCACGCCTTTGCAGAGAGAGGCGCTGTATGGCGGGTAGGGTCGACTGTCAGTCGACTGCCGTTGGTGCGAATCCCAAGAGCCCCGTGCTGTGCGCGATAGTCGACCAACGGTCGACTCTACCCTTCCGTCAGGCGGTCCAGCGCCCCCAAACAGAAAGGCCGCGGTCTGCACCGCGGCCTTTCTTCATTGCATTGAACCCACCGCTTACTTGGTGATGTCCACGTTCTTCGTTTCACGCAGGAACAGGCCGCCGATCACCACCGACATCAGCGCGATGATGATGGGGTACCACAGGCCGTAGTAGAGGTTGCCGGTACCGGCCACCAGCGCGAAGGAGATCGCCGGCAGGAAGCCACCGAACCAGCCGTTGCCGATGTGGTACGGCAGCGACATCGAGGTGTAGCGGATGCGGGTCGGGAACAGTTCGACCAGGTAGGCGGCGATCGGGCCGTAGACCATGGTCACGTACAGCACCAGCAGCCACAGCATGAAGATCGTGCCGGCGATGTTGATGCGCGAGCCATCGGCCTTGGCCGGGTAACCCGCCGTGGTCAGTGCACCCTTCAGCTCCGCACCGAAGGCATCGGCCTTGGCCTTGCCTTCTTCCTTGGTCAGGCCGGCGGCCTCGTATGAGGTGACGCTGGCGCTGCCCACGTTCACCATGGCCAGCGAACCGGCTGCGGCCGGCTGCACGTCATACGGCACGCCCGCCTTGGTCAGCGCGGCGGTCGCCACGTCGCAGGAGCTGGTGAACTTGCGCAGGCCGACCGGATCGAACTGGAACGAGCAGGTGCTCGGATCAGCCACAACCAGCGCCGGCGAGTTGCTGCGCGCTTCTTCGATGGCCGGGTTGGCGAAGTGGGTCAGGCCCTTGAAGATCGGGATGTAGGTGACGGCAGCCAGCAGGCAGCCGGCCAGGATGATCTTCTTGCGGCCGATACGGTCGGACAGCCAACCGAAGAAGATGAAGAACGGCACGCCCAGCGCCAGCGCGGCAGCGATCAGCAGGTAGGAGGTGGTGGCATCGACCTTCAGCATGCTGCTCAGGAAGAACAGCGCGTAGAACTGGCCGCCGTACCAGACCACGGCCTGGCCGGCCGCAGCACCCAGCAGGACCAGCAGCATCAGCTTCAGGTTGCCGCCCTTCAGGCTGTCACGGAACGGGGTCTTGGAACCCTTGCCCTCGGCCTTCATCTGCTGGAACAGCGGCGATTCGCTCAGCTGCAGGCGGATCCACACCGAAATGCCCAGCAGCACGATCGAGACCAGGAACGGAATGCGCCAGCCCCAGGCTTCGAAGGCTTCGTTGCCCAGGAAGTAGCGGCAGGCCAGGATGATCAGCAGCGACATGAACAGGCCGAGCGTGGCGGTGCACTGGATGAAGCTGGTGTACAGGCCGCGCTTGTTTGCCGGGGCATGTTCGGCCACGTAGGTGGCCGCGCCACCGTACTCACCACCCATCGCCAGGCCCTGGGCCAGGCGCAGCACGATCAGGATCACCGGTGCGGCGAAACCGATCGAGGCGTAGTTGGGCAGCACGCCGACCAGGAAGGTCGAGATGCCCATGATGAGGATGGTGACCAGGAAGGTGTACTTGCGGCCGATGCGGTCGCCGAGGCTGCCGAAGAAGGCCGCGCCGAACGGACGCACGAAGAAGCCGGCAGCGAAGGCCAGCAGGGCGAAGATCATGCCCGTGGTTTCGTTGACGCCACTGAAGAACTGCTTGGCGATGATCGCGGCAAGCGAGCCGTACAGGAAGAAGTCATACCACTCAAAAACGGTGCCCAGGCTGGACGCGAAGATGACCTTCTTGTGTCCCTGGGTGAGTTCGGATTTCGCCGGTGCAGGTGTGCTGGACATGAGACGTTTTCCCTCTGTAGATGCCGACCGTTGGTCGGCATGCAATCCCGGTAGGTGCCGACCGTTGGTCGGCACTCAATGTGGTAGGTGCCGGCC
>JAFAFD010000107.1 GCA_023423675.1 Pseudomonadota bacterium
ACTCTACCCACGTCGGACGACACCGTCATCGTGTTCCGGTTAGGCTCGGGGTTCCCCTGCCCCGGACTCTCCCATGCGCGTGATCGCCGCCGCCCTGCTTTCCTGCCTGCCGTTGTCCGCCCTGGCCGCGCCGCCACCGACCTACGGCCCGCGCCTGGAAGGCTTTGATTACGGCTATCCGGTGAAGACCTTCGCCCTGCAGTCGCAGGGCCAGCCGCTGGAAATGACCTACCTGGACGTCACGCCGAAGAAGAAGGCGATCGGCGTGGTCGTGCTGCTGCACGGCAAGAATTTCTGCGCGGCCACCTGGCAGCAGACCATCGCGCCGCTGGTGGCCGCCGGTTACCGGGTGATCGCACCGGACCAGGTGGGCTTCTGCAAGGCCAGCAAGCCCGAGCGCTACCAGTATTCGTTCGGCCAGCTGGCCGCCAACACCCACGCACTGCTGCAGCAGCTGCAGCTCGGCGACCAGCCGGTGCACCTGGTCGGCCATTCGATGGGCGGCATGCTCGCCATCCGCTACGCGCTGATGTACCCGCAGGATCTGCGCAGCCTGTCGCTGGTCAATCCAATCGGCCTGGAAGACTGGAAGGCGCTGGGCGTGCCGTGGCGCAGCGTCGACGAGTGGTATGCCGGCGAACTGAAGACCAGCTATGACAGCATCCGCCGCTACCAGCTGGATGTGTACTACGACGGCCAGTGGAAGCCCGCTTACGAGCACTGGGCACGCATGCAGTCGGGCATGTATGAAGGCGCGGGCAAGCAGGCGGTGGCCTGGAGCCAGGCGCTGACCTCGGACATGGTGTTCAACCAGCCGGTGGTCTACGAACTGAAACACCTGCAGGTACCGACCGCGTTGTTCATCGGCCAGAAGGACCGCACCGCGATCGGTCGCGACCGCGCCTCACCGGAACTGAAGGCCACGCTGGGCAACTACCCCGCGCTGGGCAAGGCGGCCGCGGAAGCGATTCCCGGCGCAACCCTGGTCGAGTTCGCCGAGCTGGGGCACTCGCCGCAGGTGCAGGACCCGAAGCAGTTCAACGCGGCGCTGTTGAAGGTGCTGAAGACGCGTTGACCTGCCGGGCTCCCCTTGTAGAGCCGAGCCCATGCTCGGCTCATCGCGCAGGGCCGGCTACGTCAAGCTCAGCCGAGCATAGGCTCGGCTCTACAGAAACGTGAGCAGCCGAACACGGGTTCGGCTCTACGAAGTTGCAGATCTACGGACGGTAGCGCCGGGCCATGCCCGGCGAGCGCAGCGGCAGGCCGTCAGCCCGCAATCCGCAACACGTCATCCAGCAGCGCCGCGGCCGTGACTTCCGCCCCGGCGCCCGGGCCCTGGATCAGCAGCGGTTGCTGGCGGTAGCGATCGCTGTGGATGGCCACGCGGTTGTCGGTGCCCGCCCCCTGTGCCAGCGGATGATCGGCGGGCAGCTCACGCAGTCCCACCTGTGCCCCACCGGCATCGACACGGCCAACGAAACGCAGCACCCGGCCTTGCGCGTGTGCCTGCTGCCAGCGCGCCTGCAGCGGCGCATCCAGTTGTTCCAGCGCGGCCAACGCATCAGCGAGCGGCACGTCTGCCAGCGCCGCCGGCACCAGCGACTCCACCTGCACCTGCGCCGCATCCAGCGCCAGCCCGCTGCTGCGGGCCAGGATCAGCAGCTTGCGCCGTACGTCCTCGCCGGACAGGTCCACGCGCGGATCGGGCTCGGTATAGCCGGCGTCCAGCGCTTCGCGCACCGCCAGCGAAAACGGTGAACGGCCGTCATAGCGATGGAACAGCCAGGCCAGCGATCCGGACAGCACGCCTTCGATCGCATGGATGTGGTCGCCGCCGGCCACCAGTGCGCGCAGGCTGCTCAGCAGCGGCAAGCCGGCCCCCACGGTGGCGCTGTCACCGTAGCGCGCACCGCTGTCGGCGCAGCTTTCGGCAATGGCCTGCGCGCGCGCCAGCTGCGCACCGCGGCCCAGCTTGTTGGCCGTCACCACATGCACGCCGCGGGCCAGCCACTGCACGTGGCGTGCGGCCACGTCCTCGCTGGCCGTGGCATCGACCACCACGTCGCCGCGTTCCAGCCCTTCGGTGCTGGCCCACGGTGGCGAGCTCTGCCCGTCACGCGGCGCGCGTCGGGCCAGTTCCAGCGGCAGGGCCAGGTCGCGGTCGATGGCCAGCGCTGCGCGCGAGTTGGCCAGCCACTGCACGCTGGGCAAGTCCAGCCCGCGCGCCTGCAGCGCCTGGTAGCGCTGCACGAAGGCCGTGCCCACCGTGCCGGTGCCAAGCAGGGCCAGGCGGCCACCACCCAGCGCGGGAATCTCAGCGGCCAGCGCGCTCATGCATCCACCACCTGTTTGTGGCGCACCGCAGCGCCGATCACCGCTTCGGCGCGCTGCAGCGCGGCGTCGAGGTCGGCCAGCAGGTCACGCTCGGCTTCGATGCCCACCGACAAGCGCAGCAGGCCTTCGCTGATGCCAGCGGCGGCACGTGCTTCGGCGGTCATCGCCGCATGGGTCATGGTGGCCGGGTGCGCGACCAGGCTTTCGACGCCGCCCAGCGATTCGGCCAGGGTGAAGTAGCGCAGGCCATCGACGAAGGCGCGCACCGCCGCATGCGGATCCTCACCCTCGCAGGCCGCCAGTTCGAAGGACAGCATGGCGCCGAAACCACTCTGCTGGCGCGCGGCAATGGCGTGGCCGGGATGGTCGGCCAGGCCGGGGTAGTAGACGCGTGCCACGGCCGGATGCGCATCCAGCAGGGCCACGATCGAGGCGGTGTTCTCCTGGTGCGCGCGCAGGCGTGCGTCCAGCGTGCGCAGGCCGCGCAGGGTCAGGAAGGCATCGAACGGCGAACCGGTCAGGCCCAGCGCGTTGCCCCACCACACCAGCTGCTCGTGCACCGCCGGGTCGCGCGCGATCACTGCGCCGCCGACCACGTCACTGTGGCCGTTGATGTACTTGGTGGTCGAATGCAGCACCACGTCGGCACCGAACGACAGCGGCTGCTGCAGGGCCGGCGACAGGAAGGTGTTGTCCACCACCACCCGCGCACCGGCCTTGTGCGCGGCATCGATGACGAAGCGCAGGTCGGTGATGCGCAGCAGCGGGTTGGACGGCGTTTCCACCAGCACCAGCTTCGGCTGGCTGGCCAGCGCCTGGGCCAGCGCACGCGGGTCGGTGAGGTCGGCGGTGACCAGGGTGAAGTGGCCCTTCTTCGCCAGTGCATTGAACAGGCGCCAGCTGCCACCGTACGCATCGTGCGGCACCACCAGGGCATCGCCCGGCTCCAGCAGTGCATTCAGCACCAGGTTGATCGCGCCCATGCCGGTGGCGGTGATGACGCCGCCAGCGCCGCCTTCCAGTCCGGCCAGTGCTTCGCCCAGCAGGTCGCGGGTCGGGTTGCCGCTGCGCGTGTAGTCGTACTGCCGCTTGTTGCCGAAGCCATCGAAACTGAAATTGGACGACAGCACGATCGGCGGGGTGACCGCACCGTGGGCAGTGTCGCGGTCGATGCCGGCGCGGACAGCGGCAGTGGTGCGGCTACAGGACGGCTCGTTGGCGTACAGGCTCATGCGGACTCTCCAGAAGTGCGGAAGGCGGTAGCGAGGATCGCGTCGATGCGATCGGTTTCTTTGAGGAAGGCGTCGTGGCCGTAGGGCGAGCGCAGCACGCGCAGGCTGCCGCGCGGGCCCAGCCCTTCGACCAGGCCGACCAGGTCGGCCAGCGGCACCAGGCGGTCACCTTCCACGGCCACCACCACGGTGGGCGGCAGGATCGCGGCAGGGTCGACGCGGTGCAGGTCGATCGATTCGGACAGCCGCAGGTAGGCGGTCACCGGCGTACGCGCCACGTACTGCGCACCGGCGGCATCGAGGTAGTCTTCGGCGGCCACGCGCACGCGGCCGTTGACCACTTCCGGCGCCGCGTCGAAGCGCTCGCCGAATTCTTCCGGGGTGCGGTAGCTGAGCATGGCGAACTGGCGGGCCAGGGCAAGGCCGTGGTCTTCACCGCACTGCAGCTGGCCCAGCGCAACGGCACGGCGCTGCAGCGCGCGCCAGGCGGCGGCATACGGGTGCGGGCGGTGGGCACCGCTGGCCAGCACCAGCTGGCGCACGCGGCTGCGGTGGCGGATCGCGAACTGCTGGCCCACCAGCGCGCCATAGGAATAGCCGACGAAGGCCTTCAGCACGCGGATGCCGAGATGGTCCAGCAGCAGCGCCAGCGCATCGGCCTGGTCGGCGGTATCGATCGGCACGTCCAGCGCGCCATCGGCACCGATGAAATCGAAGGCCAGCACGCGCAGCTGCTGCGGATCCAGCGCGCGGCCGCTGCCGACCAGGCCTTCGGCCCAGCCCTTTTCGCTGAACTGTGCATTGGAGGCGACGTGGCGATGCGCGGAAATGCCGCCAGCCAGTACCACCACCGGCGCGTTGGCCGGCCCCACCCACTCGTAGCGCAGGCGCACCGGGCTGGCCCCGGCGTGGCGCATCGACAGCACGGCGGCGAACTCGCCGCGCTCGGCATGCACGCGGTCATCGACCGGCACGCTGACGGGGACAAAGGATTCGGGACGGGCGGCGGTGCTGGGGGCGAAGCTCATGGCGGGATCCGTGTGGGGAATCGGCCATCGAGCCTTCGCGGGGCTCGCGTTCGAGATGCACGTGCGGTGCATGGTTCGAACCATCTTTCGGTGGACGCCACGGTCCCCGCAGGATTTGGCACCTACGCGGACGCTTTCGCGTCTGCGGGCTGCCCCGGCTTCAAAGGGCCTGTCCCTCTGCCGGTCTCGATGGTGGAGCCACGATGCCAGCCCTTTCCGCCACTGTCAATCCCTTCATGCGGATAGAGCGATGGAATAAATGAACCGCCATTCCGGGAACTGCGCCCGGTCCCCGTGTTCAGGATCGGCTACAGTCCCCAGCGCCCTTTCCGCTGGATCCATCAATGCCCCGCCTGCCCCTGTCCTGCCTGCTGCTGCCCCTGCTGGCCAGCGCAACCGTCCACGCCAGCGACTGGCGCCAGGGCTGGGGACTGGTGCCGAAGCCCGGCACCGCTGCGGCTGGCGACGACGCCCCGCAGGCCGCGCCGACCACCCAGCTGCGCCTGCAGGCGATGGGCGGGCAATGGCAGGCACGCATCGACAATCCCTTGGCCGGCCCGGTGCAGATCGAACTGCGGCCGGCGCCCGGTGGCGCCATCGAGGGCCTGCCGGTGCGCTCACTGGTGCAGGGAGGTGGCAGCCTGGTGATCGGCCACCTGCCAGCCCCCGCCGAAGGACGCAGCCTGGACGTGCGCCTGCAGTCGGTGCCGGGCAATCCTGCCGCGCAGGCGGAGGACGTGGCCTACCGGCTGCCGTTCGAAGCACCGCAGCTGCGCGTGGACCAGGCCCCGAACGGCCGCTTCAGCCACCAGGACGAAGAGAACCGCGACGCGGTGGATTTCGCCCTGCCCGAGGCCACCCTGGTAATGGCCGCGCGCGAGGGCACCGTGATGCAGGTGCAGGATGGGTTCAAGGCCAATGGCCAGGACCGCGAACGCGATGCCGGCCGCGCCAACTTCATCCGCATCCTGCACAGCGACGGCAGCATGGCGCTGTACGGCCACCTGCAGGCCGGCGGCATGCGCGTGCGCCCGGGCCAGGCGGTGCAGGCCGGGCAGCCGATCGGCCTGTCCGGCAACAGCGGCTACAGCACCGCCCCGCACCTGCACTTCGTGGTCCAGGTCAACCGCGGCATGGACCTGCGCTCGGTGCCGGTGCGCATTTTCACCGCGCAGGGCCAGCTGCAGTTCGCCCGCCAGGGCGACGCCGACGGTGGCATCGGGCGCTGACCGGCCCCGGCCGGTATAATCGGGCGCTTATCTCTTTGAAAAGCGCCCCGGGCGGGCGCCACTGCCATGTCCGAAGTCGCCAACGAAGCGTCGCGTCGCCGCACCTTCGCCATCATTTCCCACCCTGACGCCGGCAAGACCACGCTGACCGAAAAGCTGCTGCTGTTCGGCGGTGCGATCCAGATGGCCGGTTCGGTGAAGGGCCGCAAGGCCGCCCGCCACGCGACGTCCGACTGGATGGCGCTGGAAAAGGAGCGCGGCATCTCCGTCACCTCCTCGGTGATGCAGTTCCCGTACGAAGGCAAGATCGTCAACCTGCTCGACACCCCCGGCCACGCCGACTTCGGCGAGGACACCTACCGCGTGCTGACCGCGGTGGACTCGGCGCTGATGGTGATCGACGTGGCCAAGGGCGTGGAAGAGCGGACCATCAAGCTGATGGAAGTCTGCCGCCTGCGAGACACCCCGATCATGACCTTCATCAACAAGCTCGACCGCGAGGGCAAGGACCCGATCGAGCTGCTGGATGAAGTGGAGACCGTGCTGGGCATCCAGTGCGCCCCGGTCACCTGGCCGATCGGCATGGGCCAGCGCCTGAAGGGCGTCGTCCACCTGCTGACCGGCGAAGTGCACCTGTACGAACCGGGCCGCAACTTCACCCGCCAGGATTCGACCATCTTCCCGTCCATCGATGCCCCCGGCCTGGCCGAGAAGATCGGTGCACAGATGCTGGCCGAACTGCGCGACGAACTGGAACTGGTGCAGGGCGCCAGCCATCCGTTCGACCTCGACGCCTACCGCGCCGGCAAGCAGACCCCGGTGTTCTTCGGCTCGGGCGTGAACAACTTCGGCGTGCAGCCGCTGCTGGACTTCTTCGTCGAGCACGCCCCGCCGCCGCAGGCGCGCACCACCACCGGCCGCATCATCGCGCCGGAAGAGAACAAGCTCAGCGGCTTCGTGTTCAAGATCCAGGCCAACATGGATCCGCAGCACCGCGACCGCGTGGCGTTCATGCGCATCTGCTCGGGGCGCTTCAGCGCCGGCATGAAGACCTTCCACGTGCGCACCGGCAAGGACATGAAGCTGGCCAACGCGCTGACCTTCATGGCCAGCGACCGCGAGATCGCGGCCGAAGCTTGGCCGGGCGATGTCATCGGCATCCACAACCACGGCACCATCTCCATCGGCGATACCTTCACCGAAGGCGAAGCGGTCACGTTCACCGGCATCCCCAACTTCGCCCCGGAACTGTTCCGCCGCGCGCGCCTGCGCGATCCGCTCAAGCTCAAGCAGCTGCAGAAGGGCCTGGCCCAGCTGTCCGAGGAAGGTGCGACCCAGTTCTTCCGCCCGCTCACCAGCAACGACCTGATCCTGGGTGCGGTGGGTGTGCTGCAGTTCGACGTGGCCGCCTACCGCCTGAAGGACGAATACGGCGTGGAAGCAACCTTCGAGCCGGTCAGCGTCACCACCGCGCGCTGGGTCCATTGCAGCAACGAGAAGAAGCTGGAAGAGTTCCGCGAGAAGAACGCACTGAACCTGGCCCTGGATGCCGCCGGCCACCTGGTCTACCTGGCCCCGACCCGGGTGAACCTGCAGCTGGCCCAGGAACGCTCGCCGGACGTGCGCTCCTCGGCCACCCGCGAAGCGGCGCACACCGGCACGGCGGGTTGAGACTGCTGGGTCAGAGCCCTTTCCTGGCGGAAGGGGATCTGACCCCGTACACGTGGGAGCCAGGGGTCGGATCCCTTTCCGCAGGCAAGGGC
>JAFAFD010000109.1 GCA_023423675.1 Pseudomonadota bacterium
TCGACCAGCAGCAGCAGGTTGTGGCGGCGGGCGATCTCGACCACGCGCTCCAGCAGCTCGCGCGGGTAGCTGGCACCGCTGGGGTTGTTCGGGTTGATCAGCACGATGGCGCGGGTGCGCGAGGACACCAGCGTCTCGATCTCGGTCGGGTCGGGCTGGAAGCCGTTCTCCGGCGCGCAGCGGTAGTACACCGGGCGGCCGTCGTTGAGGATGGCCGCCGCCGACCACAGCGGGTAGTCCGGCGAGGGCACCAGCACTTCGTCGCCGGGGTTCAGCAGGGCGCGCAGCGACAGGTCGATCAGCTCGCTGACGCCGTTGCCGACGAACACGCGGGCCGGGTGGGCATCGGGCGCACCACGGCGCGCATAGGCAGCGGCAATGGCTTCGCGGGCCACCGGCAGGCCCTGCTGGTGGGTGTAGGGATCGGTGCGGCCCATGTCATCGGCGATGGCGTGCTGCAGGTGTTCCGGCGCACGGAAGCCGAAGTTGCCCGGGTTGCCGATGTTCAGCTTGATCAGCTTGCGGCCCTGCGCCTCCAGCTCCCGCGCTCGCCGGGCCAGCTCTCCGCGGATCTCGTAGCGCACTTCGGAAAGGCGCTCGCGGGTGGCCAGGGGCTTGTGCGAGGGGGTGGACATGGGGCTGGGCCGTCAAAAGGCGTGGGGTTTCCATCCTACCGGAATTGCTGCAGTGCATGGCAAGGCCCCAGGGCCTGCCGTTGTTGGGCTGGCAGGGCATCGGGCCGGTTAGAATGGCGGCGATGACCCAGACCCCCGATTTCAACGCCCTGCAGACCATCGGCTGGCCCTGGCCGGGCCCGCCGCAGCAGGCCGACTGGCAGGCCGCGATGGCCGAGCACCCGCAGGCCCGTCCGGCGCGGGTGATCGAACAGCACCGCACCCATTACGTGGTAGCCGATGGCCCGGAGGCCTCGATCAAGGCCGAGTCGCTGCCGGAATGGCAGCGCCCGCGCTTCCCCAGCCATGAACGGCCGGCGGTGGGCGACTGGGTGCTGCTGGATGGCATCCGCATCGTCGCTTTGCTGCCGCGGCGTACCGCCATCAAGCGTGGCGCGGCCGGCGAGCATTACCACCAGCAGGTGATCGCGGCCAACATCGATACGGTGTTCATCGTCTGCGGCCTGGATGCCGACTTCAACCCGCGCCGCATCGAGCGCTACCTGCTGCTGGTGGGCGGTGGCGGTGCCGAGCCGGTGGTGGTGCTGACCAAGGCCGACCAGACCGAGTACAGCGAAGACGCGCTGGCGGTGCTGGAGGAGCTGGAGATGCAGGGCATCGCGCTGCACGCGATCAATGGCCTGGATGCCGACAGCGTGTCCGTGCTGGAACCGTGGCTGGGCCCGGGCCGCACGGTGGTGCTGGTCGGCTCGTCCGGTGCCGGCAAATCCACGCTGACCAACACCCTGCTGGGCGAGCAGCGGATGAAGACCAATGCGGTGCGCGCCAATGATTCGCGCGGCCGCCACACCACCACCCACCGCGCGCTGATGCCGCTGCCGATGGGCGCGTGCCTGATCGATACGCCGGGCATGCGCGAGCTGAAGCCGACCGGCGAAGAGACGCTGGCCGAAGGCGGTTTCGCCGATATCGAAGCGTTGGCGGCGCAGTGCCGCTTCAACGACTGCATGCATCAGCAGGAACCGGGCTGCGCGGTGCGCGCGGCCATCGATGCCGGTGAGATCGAAGAGAGCCGGCTGCAGAACTACTTCAAGCTGAAGGAAGAAGTGGCCGCCGCCGCTGCCAAGCTGGCCGTGCGCCAAGCCGAGACCGCGCAGGAGCGCGGCGGCAAGAAGGGCAAGGGCCAGCAGTTCCGCCCGGCGAGCAAGAACCGCCGGCGCTGATGGGTATCGCGGGGTCGGATCCCATTGCGTCGCAATGGGCTCTGACCCACGCAATGGACCCGCCTCTGCCTGCTCCTGGTGGGTGCCAACCTTGGTTGGCACGGGTGTGTCCGAAGCCCCGCCTGCGGCGGCTGCCAACCAAGGTTGGCAACTACCCGGGTTCCGCGCCTCTGCTCTGGTAGGTGCCAACCTTGGTTGGCACGGGTGTGTCCGAAGTCCCGCCTGCGGCGGCTGCCAACCGAGGTTGGCAACTACCGGGAATGCGCGCCCTTGCTCTGGTAGGTGCCAACCCTGGTTGGCACGGGTGTGTCCGAAGCCCCGCCTGCGGCCGCTTCCAACCGAGGTTGGCAACTACCGGGTTCCGCTTGAAACGACCAAACCCGGGGCAGGGCGCTATAGTCCGCCCATGGAAACGACCGCGACGCTGGACCATGACGTGGCCCACCATGCGGCGCTCGACGCGCGACTGGTCGAGGCCGTGGGCGGCATCCGCCTGCTGGGGCTGACCAGTTGGCCGGCAACGGTGCAGGCACCGTTCCTGGACAGCGTGGCGCGCGGCCAGCCGGTGCTGCCAACGGTGGACTATCCCAAACTGGACTTCAGCGAGGAACGCCGCGCGCTGGCCGCCATCGCCGCCGAGTGTGATCCCAGCCATCCGCTGGGCCATTACGTGCAGCAGTCCGCGCAGAGCTGGGACCTGGCCGCGCAGCTGCTGGAGGGCCTGGGCACCGCGGCTGTCGATCGCTGTTCCGTGCAGCTGTTCGGTGCGCCGGAGCAGCCATTGCCCGGCAACGGCCCGAGCACGCGCGAGGCCGCCCGCCACTTCATCCAGATCGCCAGCGAGCTCGACAGCGAACTGCTGGCCCCGGAAGAACAGGTGCCCGTCTCCGCCATCGCCCTGCAGCTGCAGCTGCAGAACGATCTCGATGGTTTCTTCGAATCGCGCATCATCCAGGTGCAGCTGGACCCGGAGCTGGTGTCCAAGGCTGCTGCCGGCCCGACCCGCATCCGTCTGCGCACCAGTGCACGCTTCAGCGCCTACGACCGTGCGCAGTTGTTCCACCACGAAGCGCTGGTGCATTCGCTCACCGCCTTGAACGGCCGCGAACAACCTGTGCTGCCCAGCCTGGCGCTGTCCTCGCCGCGGGTAACCGCCACCCAGGAAGGCCTGGCCACCTTCGCCGAGCAGATCACCGGCAGCATCGACATCGAGCGTTTGAAGCGCATCAGTCTGCGTACCGAAGCCATCGCGATGGCGCGCGAAGGTGCGGATTTCATCGAGGTCTACCGTTACTTCTGCGATGCCGGGCAGAACCCGGAGGAAAGCTTCGCCTCGGCGCAGCGTGTGTTCCGCGGCGTACCACCGAGCGGCGGCCTGGCCTTCACCAAGGACACGGTGTACCTGCGCGGACTGGTGTCGGTGCACACGTTCTTCCGCCACATGCTGGCCGAGGACCGCCTGCAGGTCTGCCGCTGGTTGTTTGCCGGCAAGATGAGCCTGACCGACGCGATCGCGTTCGCACCGTTGTTCGAGAGCGGCGTACTGAAGCCACCGCGATGGCTGCCGCACTGGGTCAGCCGTGCGAATGGCCTGGCAGGCATGCTGGCGTTCTCGCTGTTCGCCAACCGCATACGGATGGACCAGCTGGCGCCGGAGTGAAAGGCGGGGTGGAAGCCCCGCCGAGAACAATCGCAAAAATCAAAGACAGAACCGGGGTCAGAGCCCGTTGCGAAGCAACGGGATCCGACCCCGTGCCGTTCCAACAGCTCGCAGGAAACTGTCGAAGGC
>JAFAFD010000153.1 GCA_023423675.1 Pseudomonadota bacterium
GAACTGATGCCGGTGAGCCAGTCGTTCGCCGGTTTCCAGGTCGCCCGCGAAGGCTGACCGGGGTCGCATCGTTTTTGTAGAGTCGAGCCATGCTCGACTGCTTTCGCTCGACTGCCGTTGAATGCACCGAGAGCAGTCGAGCATGGCTCGACTCTAAAAAACGATGCGACCCCGGTCAGCCTTCGCGGGCGACCTGGAAACCGGCGAACGACTGGCTCACCGGCATCAGTTCGAGGCGATTGATGTTCAGGTGCGGCGGCAGCGTGGCCACCCAGAAGATCTGCTCGGCGATGTCTTCGGCGGTCATCGGGTTGGCGCCGGTGTAGAGCTTGTCCGAGGCGGCCTGGTCGCCGTGGGTGCGGACCACGGTGAATTCGGTTTCGGCCATGCCCGGCTCGATCGTGGTCACGCGCACGCCGGTGCCGTGCAGGTCCGAGCGCAGGCCCAGCGAGAACTGGCTGACGAAGGCCTTGGTGCCGCCATAGGCATTGCCGCCCGGGTACGGGTACACGCCAGCCACCGAGGAGATGTTGATGATCGCGCCCTTGCGCTCGACCAGCAGCGGCAGCAGGCGATGGGTCAGGGTCACCAGGGCGGTGATGTTGGTGTCGATCATGGTGGTCCAGTCCGACAGCTTGGCGCTCTGCGCCGGCGCGGTGCCCTGGGCCAGGCCGGCGTTGTTCACCAGCAGGTCGATGTCACCGAAGGCCGGCGGCAGCGCCAGCAGCGCGGCTTCCATCGCCACCGGATCGCGCACGTCGAACACGGCGGCGTGCACCACGTCCTTGCCATAGCGGTCGACCAGCGGCTGCAGGCGTTCGCCACGACGGCCGGTTGCGATCACTTTCCACCCGGCCTGGGCGAAGCGATGGACGGCGGCGGCGCCGAAGCCGGAGGTGGCGCCGGTAATCAGGACGGTGCGGGTCATGCAGACAACTCCGTGGGGAACCAGACCCCCATTCTGGCACCGTCGGCCGGTGCCTGCGTTGCCCGATCAGGCCGGGATGGCCGGGCTGGGGGCCTTGCTGGGGTCAGAGCCCTTTGCCGGTGGCAAAGGGATCCGACCCCGGCGCGGGCCCCGGCAGGGTTCAGCGCAGGCGGAATACCCGTGCCTTGGGCAGGTCTTCGTCCACCTGCAGGAACCAGCGCCCGGCGATGCCCGGAATCACTTCGATCTGCGGCGCCTGCAGGGTCTTGCGCAGCTTCATCTGGCCCTTCATCACCTGCCACTGCTGGCCATTGTCGAGGGTGAAGACGGTGCCCGGCTCCCAGCCGGCGACATCGCCCACCACCCGAGCCGTGACCGGGCCTTCTTCCAGGCCCAGGTGCATGGCGGCCGGGGCCGGAACATTGGCGGGCACAGGTGCCGCCGGCTGGGCTGCCACGGCCGCCGGCGCTGCGCTTTCCGCCTCGCGCAGCACCCGGTTCAGCGCCTGCAGCTGTGCCGGGCTCAGCCCTACTTCGGCCAGCTGGGCCGCGTTGAGGCGCTGCTCGACCGGCACGAAACGGTCCTGGGCGGTGGCGGCGAAGCTGCTGGCGACCAGCAGGGCGGACAGAAGGAACCGGCGCATCGGCGAAGTCTCAGCGGAAGTGCGCACACTTTGCTACGGCGGGATGACAGTCCGGTGACACACGCCGGGCCGGTACAATGGGCCATGATCAACAACGATGTACTGCGCAGCGTGCGCTACGCGCTGGACCTGGGCGACCACCACGTGGTGACCCTGTGCCAGATGGCCGACCCCGCCTTCGTGGTCGATACCGGGCAGGTCAAGGCCTGGCTGCGGCGCGACGACGAGGCCGGCTTCGAAGCGATGAACGACGCCGCGCTGGCGCACTTCCTGGATGGGCTGATCGTGCACCTGCGGGGCCGCGACGAGAGCCAGCCGCTGCGCGCGGTTGAAACCCGCATCGACAACAACCTGGTGCTGAAGAAGCTGCGCGTGGCCTTCCAGCTGCGCGACGTGGACCTGATGGAGATCTTCGCCAGCGTCGGCTTCAAGGTATCCAAGTCCGAGCTCGGCGCGCTGTTCCGCCAGCCCGGCCACACCAATTACCGGCGCTGCCTGGACCAGATGCTGCGCAACTTCCTCAAGGGCCTGAGCCTGCGCGTGCGCGGCTGAGCACGGCCTCGACGAAGGCCCGCGCCGCCGGCGTGGGCAGGCGTTGCCAGGCCAGGTGCACGCGCCGGGTCGGGGTGGGCTGCAGCGGTATCCGCACCCCCCCCTCGAACCCCTGCGCGATCAGCACCGGCACGATGCCCACCGCCAGCCCATGGCGGACGAAGCGCTCGATCAGCTCCATCTGGTTGACCTCGAAACGCACCTGATGCGGCAGGCCGGCCGCGGCGAATGCATCGTCGGTCTGCCGGCGCGCGCCGGTACCGCGCGCGAAATCCACCAGCGCCTCGTCCTGCAGCAGGGCCAGCGGCAACCGCGCCTGCCCGGCCAGCCGATGCGTCGGCGCCACCACCGCCACCAGATCCTCTTCCTGCAGCATCTGGTGGCAGACGCCATCCAGGCTGGCCGACGGTGCCAGCCCGACCAGGGCGACATCCAGTTCACGCGCCTGCACCTGCGCGATCAGGGTTTCGCTCTTGTCCACGCGCAGCTGGAATTCCACCTGCGGGTAGGCCTGGCGGAAGGTGGCGAGGATGGCCACCACGTCGATGTCGGTGAGCGAGGAGATCTGCCCGATCGCCAGCGTGCCACGCACCTCGCCGGTCACCGCCGCCACGTCGGCGCGCATGTGGCGCAGGCTGGCCAGCACCTGCCGCGCATGCACCAGCAGGGCCTCGCCGGCCGGCGTGATCCGCACCTGCCGCGGCAGGCGTTCGAACAGCGGCGTACCCAGGTCTGCTTCCAGGTGTGCGATCTGGTGGCTCAGCGCCGACTGCACCACATGGCAGCGTGCGGCGGCACGGGTGAAGTTGCCTTCTTCGGCCAGGGCCACGGCAAATTCGAGCTGCTTGAGGTTCATGCGCGCTGCCCCTGACGACCATCTGAATTTCAGATGCCAAGGATGATGATGATTCATTTCCATCATCATTGCAGCAGGAGGACACTGTGCTCCCCACGTTCTGGAATGCCCCGTGAGCCCGCCCCTCCCTCCCCTGCACCGCTGGCAGGTGCTGCTGATGTCGGTTGCCACCGGCGTGGCGGTGGCCAGCAACTACTACGCGCAGCCGCTGCTGCACACCATCGCCGATGCCTTCGGTGTGCCGTTCGGCCAGATCGGGATGGTGGTGACCGCTGCCCAACTGAGCTACGCCGCCGGCCTGATCCTGCTGGTGCCGCTGGGTGACCTGTTCGAACGCCGCCGCCTGATCGTGGTGATGAGCCTGCTCTCGGCCAGCGGGCTGGTCATCAGCGCGTGTGCGCCCTCGCTGACCTGGCTGCTGGTGGGCACGGCCATCACCGGCCTGTTCTCGGTCGTGGCGCAGGTGCTGGTGCCATTCGCCGCAACCCTGGCCGCGCCGGAGCATCGCGGCCGCGTGGTCGGCACGCTGATGAGCGGGCTGCTGCTGGGCATCCTGCTGGCACGTACCGTGGCCGGCCTGCTGTCCAGCCTGGGCGACTGGCGCCTGGTCTATGCCATCGCCGCCGCCGTGCTGGTGCTGACCGCACTGGCCCTGCAGCGCGGGCTGCCGCGCTTCCACCACACCGCCGGCCTGGGCTATTTCGCCCTGCTGCGTTCGATCGGCACGCTGTTCGTGCAGGAGCCGGTGCTGCGCCAGCGTACCCTGCTGGGCGCGTGCAGCTTCGCCATGTTCGCCATCTTCTGGACCCCGCTGGCCTTCCTGCTGGCACAACCGCCGTACGAATACAGCGATGCCACCATCGGCCTGCTCGGCCTGGTCGGTGCCGCCGGCACCCTGGCGGCGGGGCTGGCCGGGCGCATGTCCGACCGTGGCCAGACCGGCCGCGCGACCGCCATCGCGCTGGTGATGCTGCTGCTGTCGTGGCTGCCGCTTGGCCTGTCGGCGCACTCGCTGCTGGCCCTGCTGGTGGGCGTGGTGGTGCTGGACCTGGCCGCACAGCTGCTGCACGTGAGCAACCAGAACCTGATCTATGCGCTGCAGCCGGCGGCACGCAACCGCCTCAACGCCGGCTACATGACCGGCTACTTCATCGGCGGTTCGCTGGGGTCGTTGCTGTCGGCGCAGGTCTACCAGCACTTCGGCTGGACCGGGGTGTGCGTGGCCGGCGCCGCGGTGGGCGTGTTGGCCCTGCTGCTGTGGCTGCCCGGCGCGTGGCGTGCGCGCCAGGCGGCCATCGCCCGCTAGAAACTGCCCTGCAGGGCCAGCTCCCAGCGCCCGCCGGCATTGCCGGGGAACAGCCGGCGCGCGGCGTTGTCGGTGTCGTGCACGGTGGCACGCAGTTCCCACGCCGGTGCCAGGGTGGCGATGGCGCTGAGCTGGCCATGCAGGTAGTCCGGGCCCTGGGCGTCGGCCAACCAGTAGTGGCCGACCGCCGCTTCCAGGCGGAAACGCTCGTTCAAGGGCAGGCGTCCGCCCAGCTGCGCATAGGTGCCGCGGTGGCCGCCGGCCAGGGCATCGCTGGAATGGGCCAGCTGCAGCCAGGCCCGCTGCTTCCAGCTGAGCGTGGCACCCAGTTCGGTCCAGTCCAGCGCGCGGCCGGTGCCCGGGTACAGGTAGCGGGTGATGTTGGCGTCCAGGCTCCAGTCCTGCGCCACGACGCCGGACCAGCCGGCCACCAGATCGAATTCACTGCGCGCACCGATGTCCGGGATGAACGACACGTTCGCCCCCCACACGCTGGCATACAGGCCCGACGGCAGCGCCAGCTTCGCCCCCGCCTGTACCGCCGGGTCGCCACCGGTCTGCGAGCTGCCGCGCCACACGTAATCGCTGGTCACCGCCATGTTGCCGCTGGCCTGCACCTGCGCCTGCGCGCTGCCGATGCCGAGCAGGCCGGCCACCAGTGCGGCCACGGCCGCGCTCATCCCCTTGCTGTCCACTGCGTGGTATTCCTCGTCGAAGGCGGTCGTGCCGCCGGGACGGCAGTGTCGGCGCCGGGGCCGTAACGGATCGATGGCGCAGCGCCAGGGTTCGCGCAAATTCGACGTAAAGCGCACGGGCTCGACGAAAGCGAAGGGGCTCGACGGTTGCCGGGGTATCATGTCGCCCTGTTAAAAGGAGCCCTGCGTGGACGCCATCCTGACCCCGGTATCGATCGGCGAGCTGATCGACAAGATCACCATCCTCGAGATCAAGGCCGAGCGCATCGACGATGCCGCCAAGCTGGCCAACGTGCGCACCGAACTGGACGGCCTGCTGCCGTTGCTGCAGCAGCAGCTGCAGGCGCAGCCGGCGCTGGGCGCGCTGCGCATCCAGCTCAAGGCCATCAACGAACGCATGTGGGACATCCAGGACCAACTGCGCGACAAGGAAGCAGCGCAGGTGTTCGATGATGCGTTCATCCAGCTGGCGCGCGGCGTCTATGGCACCAATGGCGAGCGCATCGCGGTGAAGAACGAGATCAACCGCGTGGCCGGCTCGGCGCTGGTGGAAGAAAAGCAGTACCAGGGCGAATAAGCCCACGCGTCAGCCGCATTCCAGCAGATGGCGGATGCGGAACAGCTCGCCATCGCTGTGGATGCCCAGCTTCTGGTAGGCGGCTTTCTTCTGCGTGCTGATGGTGCTGGCCGAGCGTTGGAAGCGCCGCGCCACTTCACCGGTGCTGCAGCCCTGCAGCACCAGCCGCAGCACTTCGCGTTCACGCCGGCTGAGCGGCGTCAGCGCCAGCGCCGGGGCGCGCCGCGTACGCGAACGATTGAGCTGCGTGCGCAGCTCCGGCGGCACGAAGCGGCCACCGCGGGACACCGTATCCAGCGCGCGCAGCAGCATCTCCGGCGACGTCGCCTTGGACAGGAAGCCGCGCGCACCGGCCTGCATGGCCGTGGCCACTGTGCTGGCATTGCAGTGCGCCGACAGCACCAGCACTGGCAGGCGCGGCCAGCGCTGCGCCAGTTCGCGCAGCAGCGCCAGGCCATCGCCGAGGTCACCCAGCGGCAACGCATCGATCACCAGCAGATCCACTGCGTGCGGGTCCTGCTGCAGCAGCGACAGCAGCTCGGCTTCTTCGGCGTAGCTGGCACAGACCTGGACGCCGCTGTGCTGCCTCAACACCACTTCCACACCCAGCCGCAGGACCGGATGCGGATCCAGCAACGCCAGCCGGCGCGGCCGATCGGGGAGCAGGGGAGGAAGCGCAGGTGACATTGCGGCGGGTCCTGTTGGACAGGACCGTCATCCTGGGACCGCCTCACCAGCAGCGGAATCCAATTTCTTGCAATGCAGCAAACGACATAGTGCGCAGTCACCTGTCGTTCCGCTTTGTCAGAACGCAACAGGCCCGGCAATGCCGGGCCTGTTGGTGCATCTCCAGCGCGCGGACGCGCCGTGCAGCAGTTACCAGCTGAAGCGCGGGCCGACGGTGTATTCCTTGTCGCCGTGGCGGTTCATCTTCAGCTCGCCGTTCAGGCCCCAGTTCTGGTTGAGCTTGACCTGGCCACCCAGGCGGCCGTACCACTGGCCGTCCAGATCCACGCCGTGCTTCTTCGAATAATCTTCGTAACCAACCAGGCCGTAGACTTCGGCGTGCGGACCGAAGGCGGTGCGGATACCGGCTTCAGCGCTGTAGCCATTGAGATCCAGGCCGTGCTTCTGGTCGAACTTCTGGTAGGCGACGCGGGCAACGAAGTCGCTCGACGGAGCGATTTCGACGTTGTAGCCGGCACCGACCTTCCACTGGTCGACCTTGATGTTGGTGTGGTCGACTTCCTGGCGGCTGTACTCACCGAAGGCATGGAAGTTCGGCAGGAAGCCGTAGGAACCCTTGACGCCCCAACCGTCGGCCTTGACTCCATCAACGTCGGTCTTGGCGTAGTCGGCTTCAGCGTAGTTGTAGGACAAGTTCTCGGCGGCCGAGGCAGTGAACGGCAGGGCAGCGGCCAGCGCCAGGGCAATCAGCGAATTCTTCATGGGGGTACACCTTTACTTTCTTATGTTGTGCAGCAGCGCCAGGGCGCCATCGCATCGGGAATGTAAATTCTCCGTTATTCGCCACAACGCACCCTGAAAACAGCGACTTTCGCATTACTGAATTTTTTGGCTTGATTCAGGCACTCTCAGGCATACGCGCGTGGTGCGCGGACGCAGCTCTGGCGTGATCGCAGCGTGTTCACTGCACCGTTGTCGATTTCCCTCACGCCGGTTCGTCGGGTCATTGAAGGCCGTGCATGTGGCACGGCCCACCTCGGAGGCAAGCGATGAGTTACATCGATGGTTTCGTCCTGGCGGTGCCCACCGCCAACAAGGAAAAATTCCTCGCCCACGCGCGCAGCGGCGACGTGGTGTTCATCGAATACGGTGCCCTGCGCGTGGTCGAGTGCTGGGGCGATGACGTGCCGCACGGCAAGACCACCGACTTCTTCGGCGCGGTGAAGGCCACGCCGGATGAAACGGTGGTGTTCTCCTGGATCGAGTGGCCAGACAAGGCCACCCGCGATGCCGGCATGAAAAAGATGATGGAAGACCCGCGGCTGGACCCGGCGCAGAATCCGATGCCGTTCGACGGTGCGCGGATGATCTACGGTGGCTTCGTTCCGATCTACGAATTGACCGCCTGAGTAACGATGCCCCGGGCCGGGCGCGCGCGCTCAGCGCGCGTCCGTGTCCTCACTGCCCGCCGCATGGCCGGCGCCCAGTGCGGCGCCGGCACCCAGGCCCAGGCCACCCATGCCGCCGCCCATGCCCCCTCCTCCACCGCCGCCGCGGCCGCCCTTGGCATCGCCGTCGTTGCGCGCCTTGCCGCTGCCACCACCGCTGCCACCGGGCCGGGTCGGCCCCTGCGGCGGAATGCGCAGATCGCTTGGGATGGGTGCGAGGTCGAGGGCTTCGCGAACGAAGTCACGCAGCGACACCACCAGCTCGTGGGTGTGCACCGGCCGGCCGTGTGCCAGTTCCTCGGCCGCGCGCGCAGCCAGGCGCACCTGTTCGTCGGTGCCCAGCAGCAGGATGTCCGACAAGGCCGCTTCCACGGCATCGCGGATGCGCCGGGCGCGGTCCGAACCGGGCTCGGCGATGCCCTGCTCGGCTTCGCGCTGGCGCAGGTCGCGGCGATGGGTGGGGTCCACGCCCAGCTCACCGGTGAACAAACCGCCCAGGGTCTTGTAGGCCGCCATCAGCGTGCGCAGGCGTTCGTTGATCTGCCGGTTCTCGCGCTCGCGGCGCTGCTGCAGGGTCTGCATCACCAGCAGGCGGATACCCACGCCCAGCAGGGTGATGAGGACCAGGCCGGCCAGGGTGGAGAGCACGCCCTGCCAGGAACTGAAATCGATACCGCGCATGCCCGGGACTCCAGCGGGAAGAACCTGCATCTTGCCGCAAAGCCCGCCCCTGAAATGCGAAAGGCCCTCCCGCCCGGGGGGCGGAAGGGCCTTCTGTCACCGCGCGATTACTTGCGCTTGGCGACCTTGCGCACGGCCTTGGCCGGAGCCTTCTTGGCAGCGGCCTTCCTGGCGACGACCTTCTTGGCCGGTGCCTTCTTGGCGGCAACCTTCTTCAGCGGCGCAGCCTTCTTGGCGACGGCGACCTTCTTGCCGACAACCTTCTTGCCGACAACCTTCTTGGCAGCAGCGGTCTTCCTGGTGGCAACCTTCTTGGTGGCTGCAACCTTCTTGCCGACGACCTTCTTGGGAGCGGCGGTCTTCTTGGTGGCGACCTTCTTGGTGGTGGCAACCTTCTTGCCGACAACCTTCTTCGCAGCCACGGCCTTCTTGCCGGCAACCTTCTTGGCGGCGACGGTCTTCTTGGCCACGGCCTTCTTGGCGGTGGCGACCTTCTTGCCGACAACCTTCTTGCCGACAACCTTCTTGGCGGCCGCGGTCTTCTTGGCAACGGTCTTCTTGGCGACGGCAGCCTTCTTGGTGGCGGCCTTCTTCACGGTGGCGACCTTCTTGCCGGCAGCCTTGGTGGCGGCCTTGGTGGTCTTCTTCGCCGCAGCGGCCTTCTTGGTCACGGCTTTGCCGGCAGCAGCATTCTTCTTGGCCACTGCCTTCTTCAGGGCAGCGGCTTCGGCCTTGGCGTTCTTCTTGGCCGTTTCCAGCTTCTGCTTGGCCTTGGCGACGGTCTTGCCGACCGACTTGGCAGCCTTGTCGGCCTTCTTGGCAACGGTCTTCTCGACCTTGGCCACGGCCTTCTTGGCCTTGGCAACGCGGGTACCGGCAGCCTTGGTGGCGCGCTTGACGGTCTTCTTGACCGACTTCACGGCGTCTTCGGCGGCGTGGGCGATGGTCTCGCCAACGTTGGCGGCGGCTTCTTTAACGTTCTCGACGGCGTCGGTCACGACCGACACACCATTACCGTTGCTCATGTTGCCCTCCTGGGGGCCTGGATTGTCAAAACGGGGCGATGCTATACCGACATTGTCCATCGTGGAACGGGGCGCACATATTCAATCGCACCGGATGCGACGGACCTGGTGTAGGCAGACACCAACGCCGGACCGAGCTGCATTCAGAAAACCCCTTTATTCAAGTGCTGCGCGATGATGGGCGTGTGTTCGCGCCCCGCCTGCGGGCTTCTCCGCATCGCGGACCAACAAGCTGCGTGCCAAGCGGCATCGCAACGTCAGGATGCGCCGAACTGCGCAAGTATCGGAACGTGTCGGCACGCGGCGGAGGCACGCCTGCAGGGTCGACATGCGCGTCGCGAGCCTGTCTTTTTTCATGGGCCATTTATCCGGACCGCGACACACTCATTCAGCTTGTTCTACCGTATAGCCCTACGGCCCCACTCCACCGCCTGCGAACCGACTCCCATGCGACCGCTTCCCACCCTGCTCACGCTCGCAATCGCTGCTGCCTTCGGCGGCTTCGTCGCCACCGGCATCAACGCCCATCTGGACAACCGCGCCGATGCGGCGCCGCTGCCCGCCGCGCTGCCGACCAGTGCCGCGTTGCCGGCCGCAGTGGCCGGGCAGGCCGTGCCGTCGCTGGCACCGATGCTGGAAAAGGCCATGCCGGCCGTGGTCAGCGTCAACACCAAGCAGGTGGTGCGGGTCCGCAATCCGTTCTTCAACGACCCGTTCTTCCGCCGCCTGTTCCCCGATGTGCCGCAGGAACGCATCAACGAATCGCTCGGTTCGGGCGTCATCATCGACGCAAGCGAAGGCCTGGTGCTGACCAACCACCACGTCATCGACAACGCCGACGACGTGCAGGTGACCTTGGCCGACGGGCGCACGGTGAAGGCTGAGTTCCTCGGCTCGGACCGCGATACCGACATCGCCCTGATCCGCATCCCGGCGCAGAACCTCACCGACATCAAGCTCGGCAACAGCGACCAGCTGCGGGTGGGCGACTTCGTCGTGGCCATCGGCAACCCGTTCGGTTTCAGCCAGACGGTGACCTCGGGCATCGTCTCGGCAGTGGGCCGCACCGGCATCCGCGGCCTCGGCTACCAGAACTTCATCCAGACCGATGCGTCGATCAACCCGGGCAATTCCGGCGGCGCGCTGGTCAACCTGCAGGGCCAGCTTGTCGGCATCAACACCGCCAGCTTCAATCCGCAGGGCAGCATGGCCGGCAACATCGGCCTGGGCCTGGCCATTCCTTCCAACCTGGCGCGCAGCGTGGTCGACCAGCTGGTCAAGCATGGCGTGGTGGTGCGCGGCACGCTGGGCGTGGAAGCGCAGAACCTGAGCGCGCAGATCGCGCAGGGCCTGGGCCTGGGTGAAACGCGCGGTGCGCTGATCACCCGCGTGCTGGCCGGTTCGGCCGCCGCTGCCGCCGGGCTGAAGCCGGGCGACGTGGTGGTGTCGGCCAACGGCCAGCGCGTGGACAGCGCCGAAGCCCTGCACAACGTCGAAGGCCTGGCGGCGGTCGGCAGCGTGCTGGCGCTGGATGTACGCCGCGAAGGCAAGGCGGTGCAGGTCAAGGCCACGCTGAAGGAACAGGCACGCTCGGTGACCGGCGACAGCCTGGACCCGCGCCTGACCGGCGCCACCTTCACCGACCTGCCCGAGTCGCTGCGCCAGTCCGGCGTGGGCGGCGTGCTGGTCAGCGAGGTCAAGCGCGGCAGCCGCGCGGCCAGCAACGGCCTGCAGCAGGGCGACATCATCAGCGAGGCCACGGTGGGCGAATTTGCCGACCTGGCCAGCTGGCGTGCCAACTTCCAGCAGCGCCCGGCCAACCTGGTGCTGCGCATCCTGCGCAACAATGGCCAGCAGCAGGGCCAGCTGGTGATGCGCTGATCGCCCCGCCGTAACACCCCCTATACCCGGCCGGTGCTATTGCTGTACGTCCCATCGGCCGAACCCTTCGTTCGTCCCCCCATCGCAACAGGAGTGATTCGATGAGCCCCACCAATACCGAGAACCTGAAGGAACACCTGGGTGAAGCCGGTTCCCACCTGAAGCAGGCCGCCAGTGCTGCCGGCGGTGCGATCAAGGGCGCTTCCGGTGCTGCGACCGACGAACTGCGCATCGGCAAGGCCAACGTCAAGGCCGAACTGTCCGACAGCGCGCTGTCCGGCCTGGCCGCCGCTGAATTCGGCGGTGCCGCTGCCAAGGAACAGGTCGATGCACTGATGGACAAGGGCAAGGACCTGGTCGACAGCGCCGCCGAGCTGATCCGTGAGCGTCCGCTGGCGTCGTTCGGCGTGGCCTTCGCCGCCGGCTGGCTGATCGCCAAGCTGGCCAGCAGCAGCGACAAGTAAGCTGCGGCGTGAGCGAAGAGACCACGCAAGCACCCGATCCGGCGGCCACCCCGCCGCTGGACGAGAGCATCCGCCAGGTCGGCGCGGCCGGTAAGGCCGCCGCCGATTCGGCGAAGCATTCGCTGCGTTCGCTGCGGCGGTTGGCTTCGGCCGACTTCGCCCTGGCCCGCAGCGCATTCGGCCGCGCCCTGGCCTGGGCCGGGGTCGGCATCGTGTTCGGTGCCTCGGCCTGGCTGCTGATGGCCGCCACCCTCATCGCCCTGCTGCAGAGCTGGGGCCTGAGCTGGCTGCAGGCCCTGCTGATCACCTCGCTGCTCAGCCTGGCCGTCACCGGCTACGCCATCTGGCGGGTGTCCTACTTCTTCCACCACACCGGCATGCACGCCACGCGGCGCCAGTTGTCGAAGTTGGGCCTGTTCGACGAGCCCAGCGAAGACGACCCCGATGCCGATGTGCAGATTCCGGAGGGCAAGCCATGAAGTTCGGTGCGCTGCAGCGGCGGGTGAAGCGCTGCGAACAGGTGATGGCCGTGCGCATGGCCGAAACCGAGGACAGCTGGACCGTGCTCAGCCAGGTCTGGCGGCAGGGCTGGTCTCCGCTGCGCATCATCACTGTCGGCCTGGCCGGCGGTTTCCTTGCCGGCAAGCTGGAATTGCCGGGCAAGGTCAACGGTGCACGCTGGCTGCAGATGATCGGTTCGGTATCCAACCTGTTTGCCAGCGGCCAGGCGGCATTTGCCGCCGCGATGGCCGCGCACGCGGCCGATACGGCGGATGAAGCGGCCGACCAAGCCGATGAAGCCGCCGAGCAGATGACCCCGCAGGCCGCTGTCCGCCCGACCCCGCGACCGGCAGCCGCCCCCGAACCGGAACTGCGCGAACCGCAGCCGGCCGAAGCGGCCACCGACGTCTCCGAACGTTGACTCCACGCACCCGCCGCGTTGATCGCGGCGGGCGGATAATGGGCCTCCCTTCCCGGTCGGTGCGTCAATGAGCGAGTCTCTGCTGTCCCCTGTGGCCCCCGAACCGGAAAGCAAGGCGTCCCTGCCGCCGCCCTCGCGCCCGCGCGGGCCGATGTCGCTGGTGGTGCTGGCCACCCTGGCCGTTGCCTTCACCCTGTGGGCCGCGCAGGACATCATCCTGCCGGTGCTGCTGGCAATGTTCTTCGCCCTGGTCGGCAACCCGATCCTGCGCTTCCTGCGCCGGCTGTGGATCCCGCGCGCCATCGGTGCGCTGCTGATCCTCGGCACCGGCCTGGGGGTGACCGCCTCGCTCGGCGTGCAGCTGATCGGCCCGGCGATGGACTGGGCACAGGAAGCACCGCAGCAGCTGCGCAAGGTCGCCCGCCAAGTGCAGGACCTGACCAAGCCCGTGCAGCAGGCCAATCAGGCGGCGGAGAATTTCGCGCGCGTCGCCGGTGGCGAGAGCAACCGCAGGATCCAGGTCATCCGCACCCAGCTGGACGACCCTTATCGTGTGCTGACCCGGGCACCGAAGCTGGCCGCCTCGGTACTGGCGGTGGTGCTGCTCACCCTGTTCTTCATGATCTATGGCGAGAGCCTGCAGCGCGCGGCCATCGCCCTGTTCCCCAACCGCCAGCAGCAGCGCTTCACCACCGACATCCTGCGTTCGATCGAACGCGAGGTCTCCCGTTACGTGCTCACCATCAGCGTCATCAACACACTGGTGGGGCTGGTGTTTGCCGGCGTGCTGATGCTGCTCGGCATCGGCCTGCAGGAGGCGCTGCTGTGGGGCACGGTGGCCGCCCTGCTGAATTTCGCGCCGTACGTGGGCCCGCTGATCGGCGTGGCGACGATGCTGCTGATGGGCTTCGTCGAGTTCCGCGATCCGCTGCAGGCCCTGCTGCCGGCCGCCGCCTACCTGGGCCTGCATACGCTGGAAGGGCAGCTGGTGACCCCGATCGTGCTGGGCCGGCAGATGAAGCTGTCGCCGCTGGTGCTGATCCTGGCCCTGATGGTGTTCGGCTGGGCGTGGGGCATGGTCGGCCTGCTGCTGTCGGTACCGCTGCTGGTCTGCATCAAGCTGGTGCTGGCGCGCCTGGAAGGCATGCAGGGCTGGGCGCGGCTGCTGGAATGAAAGCCCCGGCGGGCAGGCGTAGAATGGCCGGGTGAAATTTCCAGTCCAAGCCATCACCCTCGACCTCGACGACACGCTGTGGCCGTTCGCGCCGATCGGCGCCCGCATCGACGTGGTCCTGCACGAATGGATGTGCGAGCACAGCCCCGCCACCGCTGCCATGTACCCGGTGGCGGCGATGCGCGAACTGCGCGAGCGCTCCTTCCGCGACAACCCGCAGCTGCACTTCGACCTGAGCGCGCTGCGCCGGCTGACGATCCAGGAGGCGCTGCAGAACAGCGGCGCCAGCCTGGACCTGCTGGAGCCGGCCTACGAAGTGTTCTATGCCGCGCGCAACCAGGTCGAATGCTACCCCGACGCATTGGAGGCCCTGGCGCGCATCGCCGCGCGGGTACCGGTGGCGGCGCTGAGCAACGGCAACGCCGACCTGGAACGGATCGGCCTGTCGCATCTTTTCGCCTTCCAGCTGGGCGCGCGCGAACATGGCGCGGCCAAGCCGGAGCCCAGCATCTTCCATGCCGCCTGCGACCGCCTGGGCCTGGCGCCGGCGCAGGTGCTGCACGTGGGCGACCATATCGAGATGGACGTGGCCGGGGCGATCACCGCCGGCCTGCGCGGCTGCTGGATCAACCGCGACGCTGCCACCTGGACCCATCCGCAGCTGCAGCCGGACCTGCAGTTCGACACCCTTACCGGCCTGGCCGACTGGTTGGACGCCAACCTCGATGCCGCCGACGAACACCGGAGTAACTGACGCATGAGCGAGATCACCGGCTTCACCGCCACCGCCACCGCCGCACTGCCGCTGCACGTGCTGGACCGCGAGCAGTACGCCAGCTGGAAGGCCGCGCAGCCGGCCGCCCAGCAGGCATGGCTGGACGCACAGGGCTTCACCGCCGCCGGCCACAGCGTGGCCCTGCTGCCGGGCGCGGACGGCCTGGCCGGTGCGGTGATCGGGGTCGGCGACCGTGCCGATGCGTACGCCTATGCGCATGCCCCGCACGCCCTGCCCGAAGGCAGCGTGTGGCAGCTGGCCACCGAGCTGCCGGCCGCCGAACAGGCGCTGCTGCAGCTGGGCTGGGGCCTGGGCAGCTACCGCTTCGACCGTTACCGCAAGCGCAACCGTGCACCGGCACAGCTGCTGGCCAGCCCGCCGGCGGAAGTTGCCGACCTGATCGCCGCCAGCCTGCGCGTGCGCGACTGGGTCAACACCCCGACCGAAGACATGGGCCCGCAGCAGCTGGAAGACGCCGCGCGTGCGTTGGCTGACGCCCACGGTGCGCAGGTCGAAGCGATCACCGGCGACGAACTGCTGAAGCAGAACTTCCCGGCCATCCACGCGGTGGGCCGTGCCTCGCACCGTGCACCGCGCCTGATCGTGTTGCGCTGGGGCAAGGACAGCGACCCGGCGCTGGCGCTGGTCGGCAAGGGCGTGTGCTTCGATACCGGCGGCCTGGACATCAAGCCGGCCGACGGCATGCGCAACATGAAGAAGGACATGGGCGGTGCCGCCCACGCGCTGGCCCTGGCCGGGCTGGTGATGGCCCAGCAGCTGCCGGTGCGCCTGACCCTGCTGATTTCGGCGGTGGAAAATGCGATCGGCCCCGATGCCTTCCGCCCGGGCGAGATCATCGCCACGCGCAAGGGCCTGAGCGTCGAGATCGACAACACCGACGCCGAAGGCCGCCTGGTCCTGTGCGACGCGCTGACCTTCGCCGGCGAGCAGAAGCCCGACCTGGTGCTGGACTTCGCCACCCTGACCGGTGCCGCCCGCATTGCGCTGGGCCCGGACCTGCCGGCCCTGTTCAGCAACGACGACACCGTGGCCCAGCAGTGGCTGCAGGCCGGCGATGAAACCCGCGACCCGGTGTGGCGCATGCCGCTGTGGCGCCCGTACCTGCGTTACCTGAGCAGCGGCGTGGCCGACCTGGCCAACGCCGGCTCGCGCATGGCCGGCTCGGTGACCGCCGCGCTGTACCTGGAGCGTTTCCTGGAAAACGACCAGCGCTGGGCGCACCTGGACGTGTACGCCTGGAACGACGGCGAGCGCCCGGGCCGTCCGGCCGGTGGCGAGGCCCTGGCCCTGCGTTCGGCCTGGGCGATGCTGAAGGCGCGTTACGCCTGAGCCTGCGCGCGACACGGTAGAGTCGACTGTCAGTCGACTATCGCGCGCAGCGCGGGATTCTCCACGGCTGATCGGAGAGCAGTCGACCAACGGTCGACTCTACCGGCAGCCGGCACGCGTCCCACGGTAGAGTCGACTGTCAGTCGACTACCGCGCGCAGCGCGGGGTTTCGGCATCACGCCAACGGCAGTCGACCAACGGTCGACTCTACCGCGCCCGCCCGCGCCCTGCGGCCGTCCTACAATGGGCGCATGAGCATTCCAGAGCTTTCCCCGCAGCAGGCGCAGGCGCGCGTGGCCCATGGTGCGGTGCTGATCGATGTGCGCCAGGCGCATGAGCGTGCCGGTGGCATGGCCGAGGGCGCGCGTGGCGTGGCCAAGGATGATCTGCTGGCCGACCCGGCCGCGCACCTGCCGGTCCAGGGCCAGGACATCCTGCTGATCTGCCAGAGCGGCAAGCGCTCGGCCGACGCGGTGCAGGCGTTGCTGGCCGCAGGCTATTCAAACGTAGCCTCCGTGGCCGGCGGCACCGTGGCCTGGCGCGAGCAGGGGCTGCCGCTGGTGCAACCGATGCTGGATGCCGCCGACCGCGATTTCTACGACCGCTACGCACGCCACCTGCTGCTGCCGCAGGTGGGCGAGGCGGGCCAGCGCCGCCTGCAGCAGTCGCGTGTGCTGGTACTGGGTGCGGGTGGCCTGGGCGCTCCGGCCGGCTTCTATCTGGCTGCGGCCGGGGTAGGGCATCTGCGCTTTGCCGATCATGACCGGGTGGAGCGCAGCAACCTGCACCGGCAGATCGTGCATACCGAAGCCAGCGTCGGCCAGTTGAAGGTCGATTCGGCGCGCGAACGCCTGCTGGCCTTGAACCCGTCCATCGAGGTCGAAGCCGTGCCCGAGCGGGTGACCTCGGAGAACGTCGATCGCCTGCTGGACGGCGTGGACGTGGTGCTGGACGGCTCGGACAACTTCCCGCTGCGCTACCTGCTCAACGACGCCTGCATCAAGCACGCGACGCCCATGGTCTATGCCGCCATCGAGCGCTTTGATGGCCAGGTAAGCGTGTTTGACGCCGGCCGCCAGCGTGGCGTGGCCCCGTGCTACCGCTGCCTGTTCCCTGAGCCGCCGCCGCCGGAGTTCGCGCCCAACTGTTCCGAGGCGGGCGTGCTGGGCGTGCTGCCCGGGCTGGCAGGCGTGCTGCAGGCCACCGAGGTGCTGAAGTTGCTGCTGGGCATCGGCGAGCCGCTGGTCGGCCGGCTGCTGCGCTTCGATGCGCTGGGCATGCGCTTCCGCGAAACCCGCATCCAGCCTGATCCCCTGTGCCCGGTGTGTGTGCCCGGGGTGCCGTTCCCGGGGTATATCGATTACGCCGCGTTTTGCCGGGGCGGGTGACACGAACCGCCGGGCATTGCCCGGCGCTACCGATTTAGGAACGCAGCTGGTTCTCAATACCGCCATCGGTGCAATTTCAGCACACCA
>JAFAFD010000170.1 GCA_023423675.1 Pseudomonadota bacterium
GAGCTGTCCGGGCGCGAGAAGAACGCCTACGACTCGATCATCGGCCTGCTGGCCACGCTCGATTCGCCGCAGACCCGTTTCATCTACAACGTGGCCGAGTACATCACCGACCCGGCCGCGCATGCCAACGCGGCGATCATCGGCCAGCAGGAGGTGATCCACAACGAGAGCTACAGCTACGTGCTGGCCTCGATCACCGACCTGCCGAACCAGAACCGCATCTTCGAGATCGCGCGCACGCACCCGACCATCATCAAGCGCAACGCGCCGATCATGGGAGCGTATGACGATTTCATGCGTGAGAAGACCGCCGAGACCCTGCTGAAGTCGCTGATCCAGTCGTCGATCCTGGAAGGCATCAACTTCTATTCCGGCTTTGCGTACTTCTACAACATGGTGCGGCAGAACCGCATGACCGGTACCGGCAAGATCATCAGCTTCATCAACCGCGACGAGCTGGCCCACACCAAGTTCATCAGCGAGCTGATCCGCGCGATCATCGGCGAGAACCCGGAGCTGCAGACCAATGAACTGACGGCCTACGTGCACCAGGCATTCGAGCATGCCATCGAGCTGGAAACGCAGTGGTCGTCGGAAGTGCTGGATGGCATCGACGGCATCGACGTGGAGGAAATGACCCGCTACGTGAAATACCGCGCCAACAAGATGGCCGGCATGCTGGGCATCGAGCGCCTGTACAGCGACACCACCGACAACGTGATGCCGTGGATCAAGGCCTACGCCGACAATTTCACCGAGACCAAGACCGACTTCTTCGAGATGCGCAATGCAAGTTACAAGAAGACCAACGTCGACAACGGCTTCGACGACCTCTGAACCCGGCGCGGCGCTGCGCATCCTGGTGGTGGTGGCCTCGCTGAGTGGCAATACCCGCGAGCTGGGCCGGCTGATCCAGGCGCGCTGTCTGGCCGCCGGGCATGCGGTGCACTGGCAGGAGGCTGATGACCTGCGTTCTGCTGCCCCGCTGGCTGCCGATGAGGCTGACCTGGTGCTGCTGGGCAGCTGGACCGACAACGCTGGGCGCACGCCGTCGGAGATGAAGGCCTGGGTGGCCGGCATCGCCGAGCGTGGCCAACGCCCGCGCCAGCTTGCGGTATTCGGTACCGGCGAGACGCAGTGGGGGCAGGAGTACTACTGCGGCGCCGTGCACCGGCTGATCCGCTATTTCAACAGCAGCTACCCGCCGCTGGAAATCGAGCAGATGCCGCATGGCGCACGCCACGCCGCGGCCATCGACGCCTGGACCGATGCGGTCCTGGCCCATTACCGGAGTACGCACGATGCAGATCATCGACGCCACCACGCCTGAGCAGTTCCAGCAGTTGCTGGCCGAACACCCGCGGGTGCTGGTGGATTTCCACAAGGACCAGTGCCCGGGCTGCCGGATGCTGGAGATGTCGCTGCGCCGCGTGGCCAACAGCGTGGCGGGGCAGGGTACGACCCTGCTGCGCGTGCAGCTGGAAGTGCTGGGCGAAGCGTTTTTCCGCGAGCTTGGGCTGCGGCAGACGCCGACCTTGTCGCTGTTCCGTGATGGGGATGAGCGGCAGCGCCTGCCAGGGTTCCAGTCGCCGCAGCAGATTGAGGCTGCAATCGCGCTGCACTTGTAGAGCCGAGCCCATGCTCGGCTGCCGTTAGCGTGGTGATGGACATCCACGCATCGCGTGGATCTACTGGGGGCGGATCCCTCGCCACAGGCGAGGGCTCTGACCCCGCAACGACGCGTGGCGTGGATCTACTGGCCGTGATGGCCGGGGTCAGAGCCCTTGCCTGCGGCAAGGGATCCGACCCCAAGGTTCCGGATTACGCGCCGGCGAAGGTATCCACCAGCAGCTTCACGTTCAGCGCCACGATCACCACCGCGATCACCCAGGCGATGCTGCCCAGCCAGCGCGGTGCCACCAGCGCGCCCATCGTCGCCTTGTCGGTCACCAGCCTTACCAGCGGAATGATCGCGAACGGCAGCTGCATCGACAGGACCACCTGGCTCAGCACCAGCAGCTTCACCGCGCCCTTGTCGCCGAACAGCAGGATCACCACCACCACCGGGATGATCGCCAGTGCACGGGTGATCAGGCGCCGCAGCCATGGCGGCAAGCGCAAATGCAGGAACCCTTCCATCACGATCTGCCCGGCCAGGGTGGCGGTGACCGTGGAATTCAGGCCCGAGGCGAGCAGGGCCACCGCGAACAGGGTCGAGGCCAGGCCGACGCCCAGCATCGGTGCCAGCAGCTGGTGCGCCTGTTCGATGTCTTCCACATCAAAACGGCCATTGGCATGGAACACCGCCGCGGCCAGGATCAGGATGCTGGCGTTGATGAACAGCGCCAGGGTCAGCGCGATCGTGCTGTCGGTGACCGCCCAGCGCAGCGCACTGCGGCGGCCGGCATCGGTGCGCGGATAGGCGCGGGTCTGCACGATGGAGGAGTGCAGGTAGAGATTGTGCGGCATCACCGTGGCGCCAATGATGCCGATGGCGATGTACAGCGCGTGCGGATCGGTGACCACCTGGGTGCGCGGGATGAAGCCGCCCAGCACCTCCATCACCGGCGGCGCGGCGAGCGCGATCTGTACCAGGAAGCAGCCGAAGATGATCATCAGCAGGGCGATGACGAAGGCTTCCAGTGCACGGAAACCGCGGTTCATCAGCAGCAGCACCAGCAGCGTGTCCAGCGCGGTGATCACCGCACCCCACAGCAGCGGCAGGTCGAACAGCAGCTTCAACGCGATGGCGGTACCGATCACTTCGGCCAGGTCGCAGGCGATGATCGCCGCTTCGCACAGGGCCCACAGCGCCAGGTTGACCGGCTTGGGGTAGCGCGCGCGGCAGGCCTGGGCCAGGTCCATGCCGGTGGCGATGCCCAGCCGAGCCGACAGCGCCTGCAGGATCACCGCCATCAGGTTGGAAATGAGGATGACCGAGAGCAGCAGGTAGCCGAAGCGCGAACCGCCGGCGAGGTCGGTGGCCCAGTTGCCCGGATCCATGTAGCCGACCGAGACCATGTAGCCGGGGCCGATGAAGGCCAGCAGGCGGAACCACCAGTGGCCATTGTCGGGTACGGCCACCGAGGCGTTGAGCGCGCCGAGGCTGGCTGCGGGGGCGGCCGGGGAGTCGGTGGGCGCGACGGTGTTCATGACTGCAATATAGCCACTGCTATATCCATTAGCAATGTGAAACAATCGTCTTTGCTGCGTCACTGGTCCAGAATTCAGGTTCAGATCCGGAAGTCATCGGCAGGACAGGCACTCGCGTGGGCAAGACAGGCGCTTCGACATCGGCAAAGACCCCCCCCTTGATCGAGGCCGAGCGCCAGGTCGAGAGCTTCCGGCAGGTGCGCGAGGCACACCGGATGGAGCTGGTCGAGGACTACGTGGAGTTGATTTCCGACCTGCTGGCCGACGGGGGCGAGGCGCGCCAGGTCGATATCGCCACCCGCCTGGGCGTGGCCCAGCCGACGGTGGCGAAGATGCTGCGGCGCCTGGCCCGGGATGGCTGGGTGGTGCAGCGTCCTTACCGCGGCGTGTTCCTGACCCCGGAAGGCGAGGCGCTGGCCCATGCCAGCCGCGAGCGGCACCAGACCGTGGAGCGCTTCCTGCTGGCGCTGGGCGTGGACCCGGATACGGCGCGGCGTGATGCCGAGGGCATCGAGCATCATGTGAGTGAGCAGACGCTGGCGCTGTTTGAAGCGTTCGTGCGCAAGGCCGAGGGCGGGGCGGGCTGAGGTTTTGGCAGGAGCGGTAGTGTCGGCCGCTGGCCGGCACAGTAGATCCACGCCGTGCGTGGATGAATTCATTCGGTATCTGACAGATTTCATCCACGCATGGCGTGGATCTACCTGCCGCGGCGGAACGCTGCGGGGCTGCGGGCGCCGACGATGATCATGCGGATCATCGTGGAAATCTGTTCGACCAGCTCCGGGTCTTTCTCCGGCGGCTGGTCCATCGCGGTGGCGCCCATGGCGAACACCAGGCGGGTGATGGCGGTGGCCACCAGTTCCGGCTTGTAGAGCTTGGCGCCGTCCAGTGCGGCCAGGCGCACCAGGTCGTGCTGCAGTTCTTCTTCGAAGTAGTGCAGTTCGCGTTCGACCGCGTGCTTGAAGTCATCCGAGCCCACCGCGCCTTCGCGCAGCAGCACGTGCAGCAGTTTGTCGTCTGCGCGCAGCTGCTCCATGAAGGTTTCCACCGACACGCGCACCACGCTGGTCGCGCTGGAGGTGGCGCGCTGGCGGGCCTCGCCGATGATCGTGCGCAGCGAGCGGCCGGCGACGTCGATCAGGGCCACGGCCAGTTCGTCCATGTCGCGGAACTGCCGGTAGAAACTGTTCGGGGCAATGCCCGCTTCGCGCGCGACTTCGCGCAGGCTCAGCGTGGACAGGCTGCGGTGCGGGCCGATCAGTTTCAGCGCGGCGGCCAGCAGGTCCTCGCGGCTCACCGTACGGCGGGCCGGGCTGTTGGCATCTTCGGGCGGCGTCAGGGCGGTGGCGGCGGCCATGGGACTTCCGGGGGGACGAGGCTGAATCATACCCAATCCGGTTCAATATACACATGTATACACAGGTGTATGCGCGGCCGTATAGTGCGCCCATGAGCGCTGTGATCCGTCCGTCCCTGTTTTCCCCATACCGCTGGCTGTCGCCGACGTTGTTCGATTTCTGGGCGGGCCAGCTGAATCCGTTGTGGACCCTGCGCGAGCCCCTGGCCCGCCTGGTCCGGCGCGAGCCGGCCGGCGAGGGCGCCGCCACCCTGGTCCTGCGCTGCAACCGGCACTGGGCCGGCATGCGCGCCGGGCAGCACATCACCCTGGGCGTGGAGCTTGAAGGGCGCGTATTGCGCCGCAGCTACAGCCCGACCGCGCTGGGCCGCCGCGAGCTGGCCATTACCGTCAAGGCGGTCGACGGCGGCACCATCAGCCAGCACCTGGTCCACCACGCCCGGCCGGGCGATCTGTTCCGGCTGGATGCGGCCTTTGGTGACTTCCACATGCCGGCCGCTGCACCGGCGCTGCTGCTGGCCGCCGGCAGCGGCATCACGCCCATGCGCAGCCTGCTGCGCGCGGCCTGCCAGCGCCCGCTGGCCGCGCCGGTGGACCTGTTCTACTGGGAACGCAACGCCGCCGCCTTCCAGTTCCGCGATGAACTGCTGGCCTTGGCTGCGGCCACCCCGAACCTGCGCGTGCACCTGCTGACCACCCGCGAGGGCGAGGTGCCGGCTGCGCGCATCGATACCCATTCGCTGGCCGTGGCCGGCGACGATACCCCGCTGGCGCAGCGCCACGTGCTGGCCTGTGGCCCGGATGGCTTCGTCGCCGCCGCGCGGCAGCGCCTGGTGCACCAGGTCGCCGGCTTCCAGGCCGAGGCCTTCACTCCGCCGGCACCGCTCAGCGATGCCGACAGCGCCGGCGAGATTGCCCTGACCCTGGCGCGCAGCGGCCGCCAGCTGAAGGTCGCGCGCGGCCGTTCGCTGCTGGAAAGCCTGGAAGCCCAAGGCATCAAGCCCAAGCACGGCTGCCGCATGGGTATCTGCAACAGCTGCACCTGCGACCGCGTCAGTGGCACCACCCGCCACCTGCGCACCGGTGAAATGCAGTCCGAGACGGCGCAGCCGGTGCGGATCTGCGTGAGTGCACCGACCACCGACCTGACTTTGGATCTCTGAGGACCTGCTGCCATGACCCGCGCTTCCGACCGTGCCCTGAGCCCCGCCGAGATGAACGCCTTCGGTGCCGAGCTCGACGCGATCCGTGACCGTATCCTGGGCAGCCTCGGCGCCTCCGACACCCGCTACATCCGCCGCGTGGCCGCCGCCGTGCGCTGGTCGAGCGTGCTGGGCCGTGGCCTGCTGTTCCTCGGCGCGTTCTCGCCGCTGTTCTGGGCGCCGCTGCTGTGGCCGGCCTGCATCGCCGGCACCCTGCTGTTGGCGCTGGCCAAGATCCTGGAAAACATGGAGTTGGGCCATAACGTGATGCACGGCCAGTACGACTGGACCGGCGACCCCAAGCTCAACGGCAACACCTACGAGTGGGACATCGTTGCCACCGGCGACAACTGGCGCAAGACCCACAATTTCCGCCACCATACCTACACCAACGTGCGTGGCATGGACGATGACATCGGCTACGGCCTGCTGCGCATCTTCCCGGAACAGCGCTGGTCGCCGTTCTACCTGCTGCAGCCGATCATCGCGCCGATCTTCGCGCTGCTGTTCCAGTGGGGCGTAGCCGCGCAGGACCTGCGCCTGGGCCGCTGGTTCAAGGGGCGCATCAGCAGCCGTGCGATGTGGCTGCAGACCCGTCCGGTGGCGCGCAAGATGGTCCGCCAGGTGCTGAAGGATTACGTGTTCTTCCCGCTGCTGGCCGGCCCGTTCTTCCTGCCGGTGATGCTGGGCAACCTGGTTGCCAACGGCATGCGCAACGTCTGGACCTACGTGATCATCTTCTGCGGCCACTTCACCGCCGAGTCGGAAACCTTCCCGAAGGAATGCCTGCGCAATGAATCGCGCGGCCACTGGTACCTGCGCCAGCTGCGCGGTTCTTCGAACATCAGCGGCGGCTTCATCATCAACGTGCTGTCGGGCAACCTCAGCCACCAGATCGAGCACCACTTCTACCCGGACCTGCCGGCCAACCGCTATGCGGCCATCGCCAAGGAAGTGAAGGAAATCTGCCGCCGCTACGGCCAGCACTACAACAACGGCTCGCTGCCGCGCCAGTTCGCGCAGGTGGTCTGGCGCATCCTGCGCCATGCCTTCCCGAGCAAGCCGCGCCGCCTGCCGATGCCGGACATCATGCCGGCACCGGCGCCCGCCAACGCGGGCTGAGGGCTTCAGCTGGCTTTGGCCAGCACCGCCGGCGGATCGCCGTCCTGCGGGGCGCGGTCCAGCCGGCGCAGGAACACCTGCATCTCCTTGCGCGCCTGTTGGTCGCCCTTGCTGCCAGCCACGCTGAGCCCACGCTGCCATGCCGCGCGCGCCGCCTGCGGCTGGCCACCGGGCAGCCACGCCTTGCCGAGCAGCTTCCACGCCGCCGAATACTCCGGATCCAGCGCCACGCAGCGTGCCAGGTGGGTGGCGGCGTGCACGGGCTGGCCGGCGTCCAGCCAGCTCTTGCCCAGGCCGAAGCGCAGCAGCGCGCTGTCCTTGCCGCTGGCGAGCATGGCCTCCAGTGCTTCGATGTTCATGGCTGTACCTCATGCAGCAGTTCAAGCGGCCCGGGCAGGAAGCGGCCGCGATGGAACATCAAGGGCGCGCCACCGGTTTCCTCCGCCTCGATGATGCGGCCGGCCAGCAGCAGGTGGTCGCCCACCGGCCACTGCGCGTGGCGGCTGCAGGTGAGGTGTGTGACCGCACCGGCGATACGCGGCGGTGTGTCTTCTTCGCCTTCCAGCAACGGCACGCCGTTGAATCGATCACGCACACTCGGATCGGCGAAGCGTCTGGCCAGGGCTTCCTGCCCGGCACCCAGCACGCTGAGCGTGAAGCGGGTTGCATGCTGGAACACCCTCAGGGTCTTCGCGTGCAGGGCCAGGTTCCAGAGCACCAGCGGTGGCTGCAGCGAGACCGGCACGAACGAGTTGATGGTCAACCCGTGCGGGTGTCCCTGCGCGTCGCGTGCGGTGACGATGGCCACGCCGGTCGGGTAGTGGCCGAGCAGCCGGCGCAGGGCGCGCGGCGGCAGGTCCACCGAGGGCGCTGGCGCCGGGCCGGGGAAGACCCCCGCCCACGGCCCGGCATAGGCACTGCCGCCGGCGTCCATCAGGCGCGCGCCTGGCGGTAGCGACGGCCGACCTCGGCCCAGTCGATGATGTTGAAGAACGCGCCGATGTAGTCGGGGCGACGGTTCTGGTAGTGCAGGTAGTAAGCGTGTTCCCAGACATCCAGGGCGAGGATCGGCGTATTGCCGGACAGGCCGGCCGCCGCGCCCATCAGCGGGCTGTCCTGGTTGGCGCTGCTTTCGATCTGCAGGCGTCCGTCGCGATCGCTGGTCAGCCACGCCCAGCCACTGCCGAAGCGGGTCTGCGCGGCCTTGCTGAAGGCGTCCTTGAAGGCCGCGAAACCGCCGAGATCGCGGTCGATGGCAGCGGCGAGTTCGGCATCCGGCGTGCCGCCGCTGGCGCTGAGCACCGTCCAGAACAGGCTGTGGTTGGCGTGGCCGCCGCCGTTGTTGCGCACCGCGCCGCGCACGGACTCGGGCAGCGCGTCGAGGTCGGCGATCAGGGTTTCGACCGGGGTGTCGGCGATGCCGGCCTGTTCCAGTGCGGCGTTGAGGTTGTTGATGTAGGTCTGGTGATGCTTGCCGTGGTGGATCTCCATGGTGCGCGCATCGAAGTGCGGTTCCAGGGCGTCGTAGGCGTAGGGGAGGGCGGGAAGCGAGTAGGGCATTGCAACAGTCTCCGTGGGGAAGGCCAGCGGGTTGGCCTCGGGGAGACTGTTATCGCACCTCAACTTTGGTTGAGGTCAAGGGGGGTATTTAAAGCGTGCGCTGTTGGCGCTTTGATTCTTCTCGTGGTGCAGGGGCGGATGGGTCAGCGCAGGACAGCGCACACGAGCAAGGCGCCATCGAGCACCATGGAGGGGCTTTTGCGTGTCCTGACCAGCGGCCCCCGCCCCCACCCTCACGTATCAACAAAAGCGCCGCGGCATCGCACCAACCCGCCAGCGCTTTCAAACAAAACTCAGCTCAACCAACCGCGGCACGCGCTGTCGATCTGCTCGCCACACGCCTGCTGCATCCGCTGCTGCAACCTCGCCAGCGTCTCCGCCCCCTTGTGCTTGCCACCCCAGGCCTTCAACTGCACCGCCAGCCGCTCGAAACGCTGCTTCGTGCGCTGGTGGTAGCCCGACGGCTGCGCCTGCAGTTCGGCAATCAAGGCATCGGTGGCCTGTTCGATGCGCGGGGCATCGTCCGGGGCCAGTCGCAGCAGGCCCTCGACATACAGCACGCCCCACTGCACGCGCGTGGCCGGGCCCTGCGCGCCGTCGTAGGCGCGCTTCAGCCACTCCAGCGCACCGGCAGTGTCGCCACGCTTCTCGGCCAGTTCGGCCAGCTCGGGCATGTAGTAGTACGGCTGCTCGCTGCGCTTCAGCTCGGCCAGCAGCAGAGCCTCGGCACCGGCGTCATCACCCACTTCGCGGAGGGCGTAGACCGCGCTGCTGATGGTGGCCTGGCGCGCGTGCGCATCCGTGGCCGCGGCGTCGGCGGCGGTCACCCGCTGATTCACCCGCTGCACCAGCGCCGCAGGCAGTGC